>JAUWDL010000316.1 GCA_030608825.1 Gemmatimonadales bacterium | reverse complement strand
GGTATGCTCGACGGGGTCCGCTTCATTCTCCGCGACCGCCTCTTCTTCGCCACCATCGGGCTCTCGTTCTTCACCTCGATCTTCGGGATGGCCTATCAGACCCTGCTCCCCGTCTTCGCCGATGACGTTCTCGAGGTGGGGTCGACGGGATTCGGCCTTCTGGAGGCGGCGGTGGGGGTCGGGGGCTTTCTCGGGACCCTCACCATGATCAAGGTGGGTGGCCGGCCGAGCTCGGGAATCGTGATGCTCGCAGCGGCTGCGGTCTTCGGGCTCTTCATCGCCGGATTCGCGGTGAGCCGGGACTTCTCGCGCTCCGCCGCGCTGCTCTTCTGCGCCGGCTTCTGCTCCTCGTTGTATCTCAACATCGGGATGACCACGCTGCAGGTGCTGGTTCCCGACCGGCTGCGAGGCCGGGTGATGGGCGTCTGGTCGATGACCTGGTTCCTGTCCGCCGTCGGCGGGCTCCCCGCCAGCGCACTCGCGGAATGGATCGGGGCGCCGTGGACCGTCGCGCTGGGCGCTCTCTCGGTGACCGGCTTCGCGTCGCTCGTCTTCCTGCTCTCGAAGGAGCTGCGTCGGCTGCCGGTGATCGAGTCGGGAAGGCCGGGGCGGGGGGCCGCGCCCGCCGGCTGAGAGGCTGGGGCTCACTTCCGCTGGTCGAAGCGTCGTCCCAGCACCGTGGAGGCGATGAGGATCTTCTGCATCTGCATGGTTCCACCCGCCAGGGGCCATCCCCGGCTGTCGCGCAGCATGCGCTCGACGGGGTACTCACAGCTGTAGCCGTAGCCGCCGAGCACCTCCATCGCCATGTCGGTCACGGCCTTGGCGGTCTCGTTGGCGAAGACCTTCGCCATCGAGGTCTCCTGCACCGACGGAAAGCCCGCGCCGGCGTTCACCGCGGCGCGGTAGACCAGCAGACGGGCTGCATCGACGCGCGTCGCCATGTCGGCGATCAACAGCTGAATGGCCTGACGCTCGGCGATCTTCTTGCCGAAGGTCTCTCGCTCGAGGGCGTGGGCTCGGGCGACCTCCAGGGCCCCGGTGGCGATCCCGAGCGCCATGGTGGCGTTGCCGCAGCGCTCGATGTCGAAGCACTCCATCAGGGATCGAAAGCCGCCCGCTTCGACGACGAGGTTCTCCGCCGGAACCACGCAGTCCTCGAAGACGAGATCCGAGCCGGGCATTCCCCGCAGCCCCATGTACTGCTCCTGCTTGCCGAATGAGAGGCCGGGCGTGCCCTTCTCCACCAGCATCGCACCGATGCCCTTGGCCCCGCGGGTGTCGCCGAAGCGGCAGTACACCATGTACGCCTCGCTGTGCCCGCCGCCGGTGCAGAAGACCTTGCGACCGTTGATCCGCCAGCCCCCCTCGTCGGGCTCCGCACGGGTCCGCAGATCCGTAAGCGCGCTGCCCGCCTCGGCCTCCGTCATGCCCACGCTGATCTGCATCTTTCCCCGACAGACGAGCGGCAGGTACTTCTTCCTCTGCTCCTCCGTGCCGAACCTCTCGATCACCCGGACCGGCCCCACGTTGCTCTCGAAGACGCCCGCAGCGCACAGGGGCGAGATGCGGGCGAGCTGCTCGATGCATAGGATCGCAGCCAGAAGCTCCTGGCCGCCTCCTCCGTAGGCTTCCGGCAGGCACATCCCGAACAGGCCCATCTCGACCATCTGTTCGAAGACCCGAGCGTCGGGAACCCTGGCCTCCCGGTCCCAGATGGCTGCCAGAGGCCCGCACTCGCGATCCGCGAACTCGCGAACCGTCTCCTGGAGCATTCGCTGCTCTTCGCTCAGCTGGAAGTCCATCTGATCCTCCTGGGTCTCTAGCCCGGATCAATTATGATCCCTCGTAACGAGAGCGCACAGAGTGCTTCAGATTCGCGGGCCTCGCACCGGAGCCCCGGGCGGGTCGCGGAGAGGCGAGAGGAGTAGCGATGATGCGGGTGGTGGTAATCACGGGCCTGGCCCAGGGCATGGGGGCCGAGGTCGCTCGGCAGCTCGCGAGTTCCGGAGCCTGCGTGGCCGGCTTCGACGTCGACGAGCAGGGCCTCAGCTCCCTCCGGCAGGAGCTCGAGGAAGGGCCGGGGGAGCACCTCCTGACGACGCTAAATGTCTGCGATCGCGGGGGAATCCTCGAGTTCAGGGACCGCGTACTGGAGAAGTACGGCCGGGTGGATGTCGTGCTGTCGAACGTCGGTGTGGGGTTCTTTGGGCCTTTCGAGGAGGTCGACCTGGAGAAGGCCAACCGCTGCTTCGAGATCAACGTCACGGGTACAGCGGCCGTGCTCCAGGCATTTCTGCCGAGCATGCGAGAGAAGCGAAGCGGAAAGCTCGTCGTCGTGTCGTCGCTGGTCGGCCAGATTCCCTTTCCTTTCGAGTCGATCTACAGCGCCAGCAAGTTCGCCGTGGAGGGCCTCGTCCAGTCTCTTCGCTACGAGGTCGAGCCCTTCGGCATCCAGGTGGCGTTGATCCAGCCGGCCCAGGTCTCGACCAGCTTCGCCGCGAAGATCCACGAGCTCCCGCCCGAAGGGTCCCCCTACCGGGAGCGGGCGGCGCGCTTCATCCGGCGGGACGAAGAGTTGATCCGGACGGCGCCGGACGCCGTCACCGCCGCCGCGGAGATCGTGAAGGTGGTTCTGTCGCCGAATCCGAGGCTACACAACCAGGTCGACGCGAAGAGCCGCTTCTTCATGACGCTGAACCGCGTCCTGCCCCGAAAGCTGCGCGATGCCATCCTGCTCCGGCAGATGGACATCGCCTGACGATCGGCGGGACGCCGGCCGGAGAACCCATGGGCCAGTACTACCGCGACGTGGAGCAAATGTTCGAGATCTACGGCCACTTCCTCGACCGGATCCTCACGCACGAGCGGATCGGTCCGAAGATGAGCAGCGCGAACATCATCGTCAAATTCATCTACGCCGACCCCGACTGCGAGATCACCATCGACCT
>JAUWDL010000359.1 GCA_030608825.1 Gemmatimonadales bacterium | reverse complement strand
AGCCCTCGATCTGTCCCTCCACCAGCATCGGGTTGAGGGCGCGGCCGCAATCGTGTGCCACCCAGATCGTCTTGACCTCGACGAATCCGCTGTCGGGATCCACCTCGACCTCGGCCACGTGGGCGGTGAAACTGTAGGCGGGCGAGGCGCCGATTGTCCCGCCCCGGTACTCGCCGTGCACCCCCTCCTTCGGCGTGTTGTAGTGGCCCACGGCTCCCAGCGTACCGTGCGCGGCCTCCGCGAGCTGGAAGGCCTCCGCGATCGGCATGCGCCGTTCAGGGCTGGCAGGATCTCCGCTGTCGAACGCCCAGCCACCGGCCAGCCGAACCCGGGACGGCTCGATCCCCCACTCATTCGCGACGCTGCCCCGTACCTGCTCGCCGATCTGCCGACAGGCCATCACGCAGGCGTTCCCCACCATCACGGTCTCGCGCGAGGAGTAGGCTCCGAGGTCGACCGGAACGAGATCGGTATCGGCCGAGAAGATCCGCACGTAGTCGAGGGGGACGCCGAGCTCTTCGCAGGCGATGTATGCCATCGTCGAGTCGGAGCCCTGGCCGATCTCCGACGCGCCATGGAGGACGGTCACGCGGCCCGAACGCTCCACCTGGACCTGGACGGCCGCCTGCGGCATCGGGTTGGGATAGATCGGATAGTTGGTACCGGAGATGTAGCAGGATCCCGCCACACCGATGCCTTGGCCGTAGCCCATCTTCCGGAACTTGTCCTTCCACCCGCTCGCCGTCTCGACCGACTCCAGGCACTCCAGGAACCCGTTCGACTGCACCCGAAACTCGTTCACCGTGCGGCCGGTCCCCATGAAGACGCCCCGCCTGAACTCGATCGGGTCCAGTTCCAGCTCCTCGGCCACCTTGTCGAGCGAGATCTCGAAGGCGAAGCGCGGCTGCACGGAACCATGTCCCCGCTTGGGCCCGCACGGGGCCTTGTTCGTGTAGACCCGCGTGGAATCGAAGCGGTAGGAGTCGATCTCGTACGGCGCCGTCAGGAGCTGCCCGCTGTAGTAGGTCGTGACGAGCCCGAAGGAGGCGTACGCGCCCCCATCCAGGATCGTCTTCGCGTCCACGGCCAGGATGCGGCCGTCTCGGGACGCCCCCACCCGGTAGGTCATCTTCATCGGATGCCGGCCGCGGTGAGAGTAGAAGACCTCCTCCCGCGTGTAGAGAATCTTCACCGGCCGGCCCGTGCGCACCGCGAGAAGCGCCACGCAGAACTCGAGATCGAAGGGCTCCGACTTCCCGCCGAACGCTCCACCCACCGCGGGCTGAACGACACGCACCTTGGCGACGTCAAGGCCGAGCACGCGGGCGATCTCGCGGTGCAGATAGTGCGGCACCTGCGTGGCCGACCACATCTCGAGCAGGCCGTTCTGGTTCATCCTCGCGATCGCGCAGTGAGGCTCGATCGGCGTGTGCGTCGTCCCGTGGAAGAAGTACTCTCCCTCCACGAGCACATCGGCCTTCGCCATCTTCTCGTCGACGGGCCCGAACTCGAGCTGCACGCGCTTGAGGATGTTGCCGTTGTGGCCCGGCTTGCGCGGCTCGTGGATCGGGTTCTCGGCGCCTTCCTCCGCGAGTGCCTCCTCCGGATCCAGGTAATAGGGAAGCGGCTCGTACTCGACCTCGATCAGCTCCAGGGCCGCGGTCGCCGTCTCTTCGTCGATCGCCGCCACGCACGCGACCGCATCGCCGATGAAGCGCACCTTCCCCAGGGCGAGGGCGTGCTCATCCGGGGTCCAGGGGATGATGCCGTACGGAGTCGGCAACTCCTTCCCGGTGATGACGTCATAGACGCCCGGGAGCGCGAGCGCCTTCGCCGGGTCGATCGAGAGGATCCTCGCGTGCGGCTCCGTGCTTCTGAGGATCTTCGCGTGGAGCATGCCGGGAAAGGTGATGTCGTCTGTGTAGATGGCCTTGCCCGTGGACTTGAACAAGCCGTCCGTGCTCCGGTTCCGGCCACCGATCGTCCGGAACTCGGCCTCCGCCACTTCTCGAAGCCGTTCCGGCGCGTCCGCCGTGACCTCCTGCAGCGGAAGAAGGTCTTCGCTACGCATGGGAGGCGCCCGTGGAGGAGCCGGCCGTGTGTTTGGCCGGTTGCAGGGAGCTGGACGGGAAGGCGAGCTCGTAGCGCTCGGCGACGATGTCGCGCGGGTCCGCCCCGGATCGAAGGCTCTCGGCCGCGACCTCGACCGCCTCGAAAATCTTCGTGTATCCGGTGCAGCGGCACAGGTTGCCGGAGAGGGCCCGCCGGATCTCGTCCCGGCTCGGATCGGCGTTCTCGGCCAGCAGCCCGTAGGCGCTGCACAGGATGCCGGGCGTGCAGAAGCCGCACTGAGCCGCACCGCAGAGATCGAAGGCATCCTGGAGGGGGTGGGGGACTCGTCCCTCAGCCAGCCCTTCCACCGTCGTGATCTGGTGCCCGATCGCCTCGTACACCGGCATGATGCAGGCGAGATGCGCCTTGCCGTCGAGCAGAACGGTGCAGGCGCCGCAGTCGCCCTTGTCGCAACCCTGCTTCGAGCCGGTCAATCCGAGGGCATAGCGGAGCGTCTCGAGCAGGGTGAAGTGGGTGGGGACTCCCACTTCGATCTCGTCGCCGTTGATGTGGAGCGTGATGACGTCTTTCATGCCTGCTCCGCGCGATCGTGGGCCGGACACGCTGGGCCAGAGGGTAAGATAATACGTTCGTCGGCGAAGCCGGTTCAAACCGAACCGGA
>JAUWDL010000004.1 GCA_030608825.1 Gemmatimonadales bacterium | reverse complement strand
AGCCCTCGCCGTCGCGCTCGAGCAGCGCAAGCTGGGGGGCGCCGCCCTCGACGTGTACGAGACGGAGCCATTACCCGGCGAGCATCCCCTCCGCGGGGTGCCGAACCTCGTGATGACGCCTCATCTGGGCGCCGCCACGATGGAGGCTCAGCGCGAGGTGGCGCTGGAGATCTCCAAGCGCGTTCGGGATGCGCTGGTCGCGGCGGACCTCACCCCGGCGCTCAACGTGCCGCAGATCGATCCGGAGGAACGTGCGCGACTCGAGCCGCTGCTCGAGCTAGGGCGCCGGCTCGGCGTCATCCTGTCCGCCCTCACCGACGGGCGCTGCCAGCGCCTGGAGGTTCGCTATGCCGGCTCCATGCGCCGCGTTCTGCGGCCGCTCGCCGCCGCCTCCCTGGAGGGCTACCTGCGCTCGACCGTGGCCTCGCCGCTGAATCTCGTCAATGCCCTGGCGGTCGCCGACGAACGGAACATCGATGTCGCCCGCGTGCGCCGGCGCCGCATCGCCGACTACGCCAACTACGTGGAGCTCACCGCGACCGGTGGTCCCCGCGAGCAGGTGGTCGGCGGAGCGCTGCTGGAAGAAGGGCATCGGAGGCTCACGCGCGTCGGCCGCTTCCACGTCGACGCCATGCCGCGCGGCAACCTGGTCCTCGTGAAGAACCGCGACATGCCAGGTGTGATCGGTGAGGTCGGCTCCTGCCTGGGCGAGGCCGAGGTCAACATCGCCGAGTACCACCTCGCCCGCAGCGAGGCGGGCGGCGAAGCATTGGGTGTCATCCGGACCGATGCCCCTCTCTCCAAGGAGCTTCTGGAGGAGCTCTCGGGTCTGCCGAGCGTGATCGCCGTCAGGCAGGTCACTCTGGACCGGTAATCGGGAACGTCGTTCCGGACCGGTAATCGGGCAGGCGGGGGTCAGATCCCGGCGACGATCCCCGTCGGTTCCCGGGAGTCGGTCGTCGCAACCTGTTTCCACGTATCGGCCGCGCCCGCCAGGGGGAGCGCCAACAGCTCGGGGTGCAGAAGTCCCCCCAGGATTTCGATCCCGTCCACGATCCGCGGACCCGATCGGTTGAAGTAGGATGACCCGTCCACCACGAACGCGCTCCCCGCATCGATCGCTCGCGGGGCCAACTTGACGAGGAGCTCCGCGTGCTCCGCGGCATCCCGGCGGGTCGCCGCGAGCCCGTAGCCGCACGGCATGATGAGGAGCACGTCCGGGTCCGTGCCGGCCAGCTCCTCCGCCGTCGTTTCGACGGATCGCCCCTTCGCCTCGCCCGCCACGCACTCGCCGCCCGCCAGATCGATCATCTCCGGCACCCAGTGACCCGGTACGAAGAGCGGATCGAGCCACTCCAGAGCCAGGACACGTGGGCGCGGCGCTCCGGCCACGGCCCGGGTAACCTCGTGAGAGCGTTGCCGCAGATCCCCGACCACGACCTCGGCTCGCTCCGCCGTTCCGGTCGCCTCACCGATCAGCGTCACGCTCTCCAGCACGTCGCGTATGGAATGCGCATCCAGCGAGAGCACATCCGCTTCGATCTCCGCCGCTCGAGCCGCCTCCCGAGCGCCCTCGGTCGGAACGGCGCACACTTCGCACACGGCCTGCGCCAGGATGAGGTGGGGCGAGAGCTCTCGGAGCTGGTCGACGTCTATCTCGTAGAGGTCGCTCCGGGACGAAGCGCCTTCGCGGATCGCCTGATCGATCGCTCCGCTGCTCTTGCCGGAGAGATCGAAGGCCGGCTTGCTGATCCGTGGGCGGTCGAGCGCCTCGGGTGGGTGGTCACACTCGTGGGAGATGCCGACGAGCTCGTCCTCCAGACCGAGCTCGCAGAGGATCTCGGTCGCGGCGGCGAGGAGAGAGACGATCTTCATGCCAGGCTCAGTAAGTCGGCATGCTCTCGTCGACCTCCTCCGCCCAGGCCAGGATCCCGCCCTTCAGGTTGATCGCGTCGAAGCCCGCTTCCCGGAGCTTCTCCACCGCGTTCGCACTGCGCGCGCCGGAGCGGCAGTAGACGACCATCGGGATAGCCGGATCCAGCTCTCCGACGACCGTGGGGAAGACGCCGAGCGGCGTCAGGCGGGCTCCCTGGGGCTCGAGGTTGCAGATCTGCCATTCGTACGGCTCGCGCACGTCTATCAGCTGGAAGTCTCGGCCTTCATCCAGCCACCGCTGGAGTTGGGTCACCTCCATTTCAGGCACGCCGTCGGCCGAACCGCCTCGGTCCACGTTCACTCCGCAAAACTCCTCGTAATCGATCAGCTCGGTGATCGTCGGGCTCTCCCCGCACACGGGGCACGACGGATCCGAGTGGATGCTCAGCTCACGAAACTGCATCTGCAAGGCGTCGATGAGAAGGATTCGTCCGATCAGTGGTCGGCCCTGGCCCAGGATGAGCTTGATCGTCTCGGTCGCCTGGATCGTACCGACGATGCCCGGGAGCACGCCGAACACGCCGGCGTCCGCGCAGCTCGGCGCCAGCTCGGCCGGCGGCGGCTCGCGAAACAGGCAGCGATAGCACGGTCCGTCCTCTGCTCCGAAGACGGACACCTGTCCCTCGAAGCGGAAGATCGCCCCGTAAACCGTTGGGACCCCCAGGAGCACGGCCGCGTCGTTCACCAGGTAGCGAGTCGGGAAGTTGTCGCTCCCATCCGCCACGACGTCCCAGCCCTGCAGGATCTCCAGCGCGTTGCCCGAATCCAGCCTGGTCTCGAACGTTTCCACATCCACGTTGGGATTGATCGCATGGAGGCGAGCCCGAGCGGATTCCAGCTTCGAAGTGCCGACAGAAGATGTGTCGTGCAGGATCTGTCGCTGCAGGTTTGTGAAGTCGACTACATCGTGATCGACGATGCCTATCTTCCCTACTCCGGCTGCCGTGAGATAGAGGGCGAGGGGCGAGCCCAGACCGCCGGCGCCGACGAGAAGAACCCGAGCTCCCTTGAGCCGCTCCTGCCCCTCCAGGCCCACCTCGGGGATGAGAAGGTGACGGCTGTAGCGGCGTAGCTCATCGGTCGTGAGCCCGGCACGCTCGGCTTCGGCGCCACCGCCAGTCATCTCGATCACCTCCGAGGTGCGCCCGCCGGCGATCGACGGGATGATGCTGAGCTCCGTCCCCTCCTCCAGCGCCGGATCGTCGGGCAGGTCGCGGAGATTGTTCGTACCGACGTAGACATTCACGAAGTTCCGCAGCTCGCCATCGTCATCGAAAAGCTGGGCACGAAGGCGCTCGTTGGACTCCGTCAGCCGGGCGAGCGCCCCGCGGGCCGTCTCCGCCTCGACGTCGACGCTCGACCTCCCGTCCACGAAGGGTCGCAGCGGTGTCGGGATGCGTATCGAGACTCTAGCCATTCTTACACCTCTCGCTGGCGTGCATCGATCAAGTATAGCGGATCGGCCGCTCCTCGAAGCGACCCGTGTCCACATCCAGTTCCCAGGCCCGCGTTTCCTCAGGCTTTCCCACCGCGACCCGGATGATCACATAGTAGTACCACGGCCATGCCAGCTCTCGATCGGTCTCGGAGGGCAACGGTGGGGCGTCGGGGTGGGAGTGATAGAATCCGAGCACTCGCGCGCCGCCCGCCTCTTCGGCGGCCAGAGCGCGACGAAGGCTCTCCGGATCCACCAGGTAACGATCCTCTCGCTCGGACCAGCGGTTCGGTGCGGGCCGGAAGCCTTCGACCACCCGCCGGTCTCCCTCGATCCGGCCGAGCAGGATTCCGCATGCCTCCCCTGGATAGCCCTGCGCGACGGATGCGAGCAGATCGGCGCAGATCTTCGAGCCGATCTCCAACTGGGTCCGCGTCACGCTCACGGCCTGCTCGCTCCCTCGCTGAGGTAGCGGTCTCCGCCGTCCGGCAGGATCGTAACGATCGTGCCGGCTTCGAGTCGTTCCGCGGCCCGGATGCAGCCCGCGTAGGCGGCCCCGGAGGACGTGCCGACGAAGAGGCCGCTCTCGCGCGCGAGCCGCCGTGCCCAACTCCGGGCCTCCTCCGTGGAGATCCTGATCCTCTCGTCGGCCACGGTCGGGTCGTAGATGGCCGGACGCAGCGCCGAATCGAGGTTTTTCAGGCCTTCGATGCCGTGCAGGGCCTCGAGCGGCTCCACCGCGATGATCCGCACCCGGTTCTCCAGCTCGCGCAGTCGCCGGCCGGTGCCGATCAGGGTCCCGGTCGTGCCGAGGCCGGCCACGAAGTGAGTGACACGGCCACCGCTCTGCTGCCAGATCTCGAGAGCCGTGCCCTCGTAGTGCGCCCGCCAGTTTCCCGGGTTCGAGTACTGATCCGCGTACCAGTAGCGATCCGGCGATGTTTTGGCCAAGCGTCGAGCCTCCAGGATCGAGCCGTCAGTGCCCTCGAGCGGGTCCGTGAGGACGAGGCGTGCCCCAAAGGCATCCAGGGTCCGCAGCCTCTCCCGACTCGCGTTCTCCGGCAGGCAGAGGGTGACCTCGAAGCCGACGGCCGCCCCGATCATGGCGTAGGCGATGGCCGTGTTTCCGGAACTGGCGTCAAGAAGGGACCGGTCCGCGAGTCCGCCCGTCCACAGTCCATCCCGAACGATCGACCACGCGGTGCGATCCTTCACGGAGCCGCCCGGATTGAGCCACTCGGCCTTACCGAGGATCTCGACGCGCGGATCGGGCGAGGGCAGGTGGAGCAGTGGCGTCCGCCCGATGGTCTCCACCAGCGCCCGCGCCGAGCGCGACAGCGCCACATGAGAGCCAGGCTTTTCCATGAGGTTGAGGGCTGGTTCCATCGTTCGTTCGCTTCCGTTGAAGGTCCCTGGATACAAAAAAGCCGCGAGCTCGGGGCTCGCGGCTCGTGGCGCCATCCGGAACGATCTGTCGATCTACGCGCGCACCGCGGTCCCCCGCCGTCGGAAGTTGATTCGACAGCTACAGACGGCCGTAACGCTCGTCCTTCCGGTCTTCGATGTGCGCGGTGTCATCTTCACACGGTCATCGGTTCGAGGGCTCTCCGGCCCGGCCAAGTCGGGCGGAGTATCTGAAATGTAACCCCTCAACCCTGCCTTTGGTTTCCGGCGTCGAATCGGTTTCCTGTGTCGAACGGCTCGGCGGCACTCTCGCCGAGGGAAGGGCAGCCGTTACACCGGCACGGCGGCGGCGGCCTGCAGGGCCCTGAAGTTCTCGGCCACGCTGCCGGCGCCCCGGAAGACCGAGGAGCCCGCGATCAGCACGTCGGCTCCGGCCGCTACCGCGAGCGGCGCCGTCTCCGTGTCCACGCCGCCGTCGATCTGGAACCGGATACCCTCCAGCCCGTACGCCGCCGCCATCTCTCGGATTCGTCCCAGCTTCGGAAGCGCCGAGGCGATGAACCGCTGCCCGCCGAAGCCCGGGTTCACGGTCATCACGAGAACGAGGTCGACCAGGTGGAGCACCTCCCCGATCGCCTCCGCCGGCGTCGCCGGGTTTATCGCGACCCCGCACCCGCAGCCGAGCTTTCGGATCTCCACGAGATCGCGGTGCAGGTGCAGGCTCGCCTCCTGGTGGATCGTGATGAGGTCGGCACCCGCATCGGCGAAGGGCGCCAGAAACCGCCCGGGTTCGTGCACCATCAGGTGGGCGTCCATGAACGCCTCCGTGCACGCCCGGAGGGCTCGCGCCACCGGGAGCCCGGCCGCCAGGTTCGGCACGAAGCGACCGTCCATCACATCAAGCTGGAACCACCGCGCGCCGGCCTCTTCGGCCTCCCGCACGTGCTCTCCGAGACGGGCGTAGTCGGCGGCCAGCACCGACGGAGCAATCACGATGCCTTCGGGCGCGTCCATGCGGTTGAGATCCTTCCGGCACAGGGTGACAGGGGGGCAAGCTGCCCCGCGTCGGACCCACGAATTATAGTCAGATCCCGGGGGCCGCCAGAGGGGGGAGCTTGCCATCAGGGAGCGGTCCCCGTTCCTTTCGGGCCCGACGCGTAGACTTCGACTCCGGATCCGGCCTCGGCGATTCCGTGACACCCTCCATCCTGCTGGTCCTGGCGATCGTGGCGGCGGCGGTCGTGCTCTTCGTCACCGGTTGGGTACGCTACGACCTCGTCGCGCTCATCGTCCTGCTGCTGCTCGCCCTGACGGGGCTGCTTACGGGGCTGGAGGCCATCCAGGGGTTCAGCAACCCGGCCGTCATCACGATCGCCGCGGTTCTGGTGCTCAGCGGCGGCCTGTACAGAACGGGCATCGCGCACTTCGTCGGCGACCACGTCCTGCGGCTGGCCGGAGAGGGTGCGGGTCGGCTCACCCTCCTCCTGATGGTCACGGCCGGTCTTCTCTCCGCCATCATGAACAACATCGCCGTCAGCGCGCTCCTCATTCCTGTCGTCCTGGAGATCTCCGGCCGTACCGGTCACTCACCGTCCAAGCTTCTGATTCCGCTCGCCTTCGCCTCGCTGCTGGGCGGCATGACCACCATGATCGGCACCGCCCCGAACATCCTGATCAGCGGCGCGGCGGCCGATGCGGGTCTCGGCGGCTTCGGCATGTTCGCGTTCACGCCCGTCGGTATCGCCGCCCTCGTCGCGGGGGTGGCCTATATGGCGCTGATCGGCCGCCGGCTCCTTCCCGAGCGCCGAAAGGACGGGGAGCGCGGAGTCGGCGCCGGCCTTTGGGCGCAGTTCGAGCTCGAGGACACGCTGTTCAGCCTCCAGCTTCCGACCAGATCGACGCTCGAGGGTCGAACCCTCGTCGAGAGCCGCCTCGGAACGGTGCTCGGCCTCACCATCCTGGCCATCGTGCGCGACGGAAACTACATCCTGGGCCCCGCGGCCACGTTCGTGCTTCGAACCGGTGACCGCGTCGTGGTCGAGGGGCGGCGCTCGGCGCTCGAAGCCGCCAAGACCTGGAGACGTCTATCCACCGAGGAGCCCCCTGCCGCCGCGGAGCTCCTCTCGGAGTCGGTCGGCTTCCTGGAGGCCACCGTCGGCCACGGAGCTCCGATTCTCGGAGAGAACATCGTCGACGCCAACTTTCGACGTCGGTTCCACGCCACCGTGCTGGCCGTCGACCGCAGCGGCGTCGTGAAGCGGACGCGCCTCCACCAGACGCAGCTGGAGGTGGGTGACGTGCTCTTGCTGCGCGCGACCGTGGAACGCCTCGAGGGGCTTCGGACGGCGCCCGATTTCTCCGACGTCCGGCTGATCGGAAGCGAGGAGGCGAGCCGGCGATACCGCCTGGAGCGGAGGCTGCTGCGTGTCGTCGTTCCGGAGCGCTCCTGGCTGGACGGCCGACGTCTGGATGAGACGCGTATCCGGGCCGCCCTCGACCTGACCGTGCTCGAGATTCAGCGCACCGGCGAGAGAAGCCTGCTTCCTCAAGGGGACACGGTGCTGCGGGCCGGAGATCGGCTCTTCCTGGAGGGCAGGGAGGAAGATCTCTCCATCCTCGAGGGGATCCAGGGGCTCGAGTTCAACGGAGAGCAGCCCCTGCTGCTGGAGGACCTCGAGTCGCACACGGTCGGCTTCGCCGAGGTCACGCTCTCTCCGCGCACCACCATCGGCGGAAGAACCCTGCAAGATCTCGGCTTCCGGGAGAGGTACGGGCTGATGGTCCTCGCGATAGAGCGCGGCCGTCGCGTCTATCACTGGAACGTCATGGTCCGCTCGATGCCCCTTCAGTTCGGGGATGCGCTGCTTCTGTACGGCCGGCGCTCGGAGCTGGCCAAGTTGGCGCATGACCCTGACTGGCTGGTGCTCAGCGCAGAGGTGCGGGAGGCGTTTCGCGAGCGGAAGGCACCCCTGGCCGCGGCCATCATGGCAGCCATGATCCTCTCGGTAGGCATCGGCTTGCTGCCGATCTACATCGCGGCTCCGACGGGTGGCCTCTTGATGATCCTCACCGGGTGCCTCACGGTGGACGAGGCCTACAAGTTCATCGAGTGGAAAGTCCTGGTGCTCATCGCCGGGATGCTGGCGCTGGGACTCGCCATGGAGGGAACGGGAGCCGCCGGGCTCATCGCCGAGTCGGTTCTTGGAACGGCCGGCTCGGCGGGTCCACGAGCGCTTCTCGCGTCTCTCTTCCTGATCACCGCGCTGGCCGCGCAGTTCATGCCGACCGCCGCCGTGGCTGTCCTGATGGCTCCGATCGCGCTCGGCAGCGCCGCCGCCCTCGGCCTGTCGCCCCACGCTCTCCTCATGGTGGTGGCGATCGGGAGCTCGTGCGCCTTCATGAGCCCCTTTGGCCACCCCGTGAACCTCCTGGTCATGGGTGTGGGCGGCTACCGGGTCTCGGACTACACGCGGGTGGGGATTCCCCTCGTCGCGGTCCTGCTCGGGGTGGTTCTCTTCGTGCTCCCCATCGTGTGGCCCCTGACCTGAACTCCCCTCAAAGCTGGCTGGCGGCCTTTTGATCCCAGCGTGATCGTGCTCAGATCAGCCCGAGCTCCCCACCCACCTTCTTCAGCGCGTCCAACGCCCGGTCCAGATGCTCTCTCTCGTGGGAGGCCGAGATCTGGCACCGTATCCGAGCCTCCCCCTTCGGCACGACAGGAAAGCCGAAGCCGATCACGAAGACGCCCTCCGCGAGGAGCTGGTTGCTCAGAGCGATCGCGTCCGACGTCTCTCCGATGATGACAGGGACGATCGGCGTGTCGCCTTCGATCGGCCGGTAGCCGAGCTCCAGCAGCCTCTCCCGGAAGTAGTCGGTGTTGGCCTTCAGCTTCGAGACGAGCTCGGGGTGGCTTTCCAGATGGCGGATGGCGGCGAGGGCGCCGCACGCCGAGTGGGGCGGAAGGGCGTTCGTGAACAGCTGGGTGCGCGAAACCTGGGTCAGGTAGTCACACAGATCTCGCGTGCTGGCGATGAAGCCACCCGCCATGCCGCCCAGCGCCTTCCCGAGGGTCGAGGTTACGATGTCCACCTCGCCGTGCATCCCGAAGTGCTCGGGCGTCCCGCGGCCGGTCTCACCCAGAACTCCGGTGGCGTGGGAGTCATCGATGACCATGATGGCGTCGAACCGGTCACACAGCTCGCGGATCTCCGGCAGGGGGGCGATCTCCCCTTCCATGCTGAACACACCGTCGGTGATGACGAGCCGATGACGGGCGTCGCGCGAGGCCTCCAGCACCTCCCGAAGGTGGTCCATGTCCATGTGGCGGTAGATCTTGCGTTGCGCCTTGCACAGCCGGATCCCGTCGATGATGGAGGCGTGATTGAGGGCGTCGCTGATCAGAACGTCCTCCTCGCCGAGCACGGGAGCGAAGAGCCCCTCGTTGGCGTTCCAACAGGAGGTGTAGGTGATCGACGCCTCCGTCCCGAGGAAGTCGGCGATCCCCTCCTCGAGCTCGCGGTGTACCGTGAACGTCCCGCAGATGAAGCGAACCGAAGACGTCCCGGCTCCATAGCGGTCCACTCCGTCACGAACGGCCTGCATGACCGACGGCTCGTCGCACAGCCCGACGTAGTTGTTCGAGCAGAGGTTCACGACCTCGCCGAAGCCTTCCAGCCGAATCACCGCCGATTGAGGGCCCTCTATGTGACGCAGCGTCTTCAGCACGCCCCGATCACGCATCTCGCCCAGCTCGCGAGCCAGCCGCTCGCTCAACCCCTGGTTCAACGTGGTTCCTCCGATCCGTTCCGAATAAAGCGTCATCTCGCTATGCCGTCTCGCTGCCCATGCATCTCGTCAGTCGTAGTAGTCGCGTCCGCGACGTTCCGTCACCCGGTAGGAGTCGACCCGGATGCTGGGTCTCGATCCCCAGCGCCCGCAGAGCGTGAATCCTGCGAACGATCCGCGCACGAAGACCACGCGGTCGGTTCCCGCCTCCGCGGCGACCTCGTCCGGGGTGTCCCTGAGCGCGAAGGGTCGCTGATTGGCTGCCCACCCGGGACCGAACAGCCAGCAGCCGCCGACGCTACGCACGGTGCCCTCTCCCACGGCGACCATCGGCGAGAAACGGCCGGAGTCGACCGCCGTGATCGTCCCGAGATCGAGCCCTCCGTGAGTTCGCACACGGTACCGCCCGGCACGCTCGAGGCTGAACGATCGCGCGTGATAGAAACTGACGCGCTCCCGCGAGCACGTGGCATCGAACACACTCCGCTCCGCGGAGAGCACGATCTCCGCCTCCGAGAGCGCGACGACCGCGGTGTCGAGCCGCCCGCAGGTCGTCGGGGAGACCGGGCCGGCGAACTCCAGGGAGAAGCTCTCGCCTACGACCACGGTGTCCGGATACGCCGCCCAGCTGACGATCGCCTCGTCCGGCGTCGGCTCGCCGATTCGCCAGCATCCCGCCGCGATGGTCGCGATCAGGACGAGTGACGGATCCAGCGCTCCCCGTCTCCTCCGGATTGATTTTGCGATCGCCGTCATGCTGGATCATCCCGCTCGAGCGGTGGGCAAAGTGTCCGGCCGGAGGGTGGCGGGCAAGGAGTCGGGCCGGTCGAGAGCGCCTTCCAGTCCGCGGTCCGACGACCCGCCGGGAAACCTGACTTTCTGCCGGTGTATCCTCCGGCGTGAAAGAGCGCTACGTATTGCCATCCGAGCGCTGGGACAGGCAACAGAGAAGGGTGCTCGGATGGTCGCTTCTGGTCTCGGCGGTCCTGCACGGGATCTTCTTCGTCGCCTGGCGGGGCGCGTCCTCCGCGCCGGCCGGCGGCCCGGCCGAGTCTGCTCAAGCGGCCCCCAGTCTGGCGTACGGAGGCGGTGCGCTGCAGGCCATCAACGTGTCCGCGCCGCGCCCCTTCGAGGTTCCGGCTCCACCCGAGCTCGCTGAGCTCACCGATGAGCTGGCATTGGACGTTCTCGAGGTCGGCGGCCCGGCCTCGGTGACGCTGGGGAGGCCCGGGCCTGCCCAGGGGGATGCATCCGGTTCGGGATCCTCCCCCGGACCCGGCCTCGGGGGCACCGGCTCGCGCACGACGAGTCCGGTTCCGCGCTCCATCGTTCCCGAGTGGGATCCGCCTGGAGATGTCCGTGGCACGCGAGTGACGGCGCGCGTGTTGGTGAGTGCCGAGGGGCAGCCGCTGGGCGAGGTACAGCTCGTTCCTCCCACGCCGGATCAGGCGTTCAACCGCAGGCTCGTCGAGAAGGTGCTGCAGATGCAGTACATCCCGGGACGCCGAGACGGCGAGCCGGTGGAGGCCTGGGCCGAAATCACGTTCGTCTTCTAACTGGTCGCCCACTCCTCGCTCCAGCTGGCGGCCAACTCCTCCTTCTAGCTGCCGGCCAACGGCCGCCCCGGCGCGTTGCCGACCGGACTCAGCCTCCCGCGACCCCCCCAGAGGAGCGTGTAGAGCTCGTCATGGGCTGCCGTGACCGAGTGATACTCCGCCAACGGTCGGTCGTTTGCGGTCAGCCAGAGAACACGGATCAGGGCGAGGTGCGTGATGACGACGACGGGGGCTCCGTCCTCGGAGAGCTCCGCCTTCCCGATCTGGTCGATGGCATCCACGGCGCGCTCTCGAACCTCCTCCAGGCGCTCGCGCCCGGGGATCTCCAGCTGGTCGGGTCTCTCCAGCCACTGCCGGTGCGCCGACGGCCAGCGTTCGGCCACCTCGCTCTCGGTCAAGCCGGTCCACTCACCCAGCTCGATCTCGTGAAGATCGTGAACGGTGTGGACGGGCAGTGAGAGCTCCGCCGCCAGGATCTCCGCCGTCTCGATCGCGCGGCGCACCGGGCTCGTGTAGAGCCTCCCGCCACACAGCCCGAGGCTTCTCGCGAGCCGCACGACCCCCTCGCGTCCCTCTTCCGTCAGGTGCTCGTCGCTCCACCCGGCGAACCGTCGGTTCCGGTTGGACTCAGTTTCCCCGTGGCGGATCACCACGAGCGTCGGTGGCTCGGCCAACTCTACCCTCCCGTTCAATGACAGATATACGCGTGGCCCTCAGTCGCCGAAACCGGTGATTGAAGACCAGATGATCGGCGGAGCGAGCCTCCAACACCGACACCTTTCCGGCCGTCGAGGCGCACTCGAAGTGCAAGAAAGGAGGACGCGACGTTCTCGACTTGAACCGTTCCGAGCGGCGATCCCTCGCTGTGGCTGCGCTCCTTGTCCTGCTGGGGACGACCGTCCGTGTGGCGGTCTCTCCCGGCCGCGCCGAGTTCACCTGGACGCCGGCGGACTCGAGCGGGGAGCTCCCGACCCTCGGCGAGACGCGTCGTGCGGTGACCGATGCGTTGGCCAGGAGGGCCGTCGCGGAGAGACCGCTCGGCGCCGGGGAGCGGATCGACCCCAACGCCGCGACGGCGGAGGAACTGGAGCGGCTGCCAGGGATCGGGCCGGCAAAGGGCTTCGCTATCGTTGAAGAGCGACGCAGAAACGGACCCTACACGACTCCGGCGGACCTGGGTCGCGTCCCGGGCATCGGCCCGGCCGTGCTCGAGCGCATCGCTTCCCATCTCACCCTGCGGCCCAGTCCGGTCTCCCGGCAAGGCTCCGCTCTCCCCTCCACCGGACGGGTCAACCTGAACGTCGCGGGTCGGGACGAGCTCATGACGCTCCCCGGAATCGGACCGGCTCGTGCGGATAGCATCCTCGCTTTCAGGGATCGGCACGGGGGTTTCAGGCGGCCCGAAGAGTTGCTGAACATTCCAGGGATAGGCGCGGCAATCCTTCGTGCTTTGCAAGGGATGGTCGACGTTCGCTGAAACGCTCATAGTGCTTAACGCTTGACTGTGTCACATCTTACCGCCTCTTATCGGCTCTGACACGAGTGGACCGACTCTTGCTCCCACGTGAGTCTCGATTCGGAGGCTCGGTCCACTCGAACCACTCGGGAGTGAGGCCGGCGACACTCGACACAGGTTGCAGAGAAGGGGTCGATGGGAGTTCGCACGGCTCAGAGTCCAGCAGAGACGTACTCGTCTGCCGAGAAGCGCTTGGGCGAGCTCCTCCTTCAAGCGGAGATGATCTCGCTGGAGGACCTGGAGACGGCGCAGCAGGATTCGGAGCGGACGGGCGCGCGCCTGAGCTATATCCTCGTAGCGAAGAACTATCTGTCTGAAGCGGACGTCACGTCGGTGATCTCCAGCGAGTACCATCTCCCCTCCGTCGATCTGACATCGGTGGAGGTGGATGAGCGAGCCGTGGCGATGGTTCCCGCCGATTTCGCCAGCAAACACGCCCTGCTGCCGATCAAACGGAGCGGCCGAACGCTCACCGTCGCCCTGGCCGATCCCTCCGACCCGACTCTCGTCGACGTTCTGAAGTTCATCACCCGCCTCGACATCGAGCTCATGGTGGCGGGCGAGGTTTCCGTCCGCGCGCTCATCGAAAAACACTACGACGTCACATCGGCCAAGCTGGGCGAGCTGCTGGACGAGCTCGAAGAGCTGGAGATCGAGCTCGTCGAAGAGGAACAGGATCAGGTTTCGACGGAGCAGCTCCGGGCACAGGTGGACGATGCACCGGTCGTTCGCCTCATCAACGGCGTCCTTACCGATGCGGTGAGGCGCGGAGCGTCCGATATCCATATCGAGCCGTACGAGAAGCAGCTGCGCGTCCGATACCGCGTCGACGGAGCCCTTCAGGAGATCATGCTGCCACCGCTGCGCATGCAGGCGGCGCTGATCTCCCGTGTGAAGATCCTGGCCGATCTGAACATCGCCGAACGACGGATCCCTCAGGACGGCCGAATCAAGATGAAGCTGGGAAGCCGGGTTATCGATTTCCGTGTCTCGACCCTGCCCACTCTGTTCGGCGAGAAGATCGTCCTCCGGATCCTGGACAAGGGAAACCTGGTGCTGGACCTCGAGGAGTTCGGCATGGAACCGAAGGCCGAGGAGGACATGCTCAGTGCGATCGCCAATCCGTACGGCATGGTGCTCGTGACTGGGCCGACCGGTTCCGGCAAGACGACGACCCTCTACAGCGCTCTCACCCGGATCAACACGGACGAAGTCAACATCATGACGGCCGAGGATCCGGTGGAGTACAATCTGAGCGGTATCAACCAGGTTCAGATTCGGCCGGACATCGGACTCACCTTCGCGGCCGCTCTTCGGGCCTTCCTGCGCCAGGACCCCAACATCATCATGGTCGGTGAGGTCCGGGACATGGAGACGGGCGGGATCGCCGTCAAGGCCTCGCTGACAGGTCACCTCGTCCTCTCAACCCTCCACACGAACGACGCGGCCTCCACCATAACTCGAATGGTCGACATGGGAATCGAGCCGTTCAACGTTGCGGCTGCCGTGAACCTGATCACCGCGCAACGACTCGTTCGGAAAATCTGCGGAGGCTGCAAGGCAGAGACCTCGTACGCGGATGACGTGCTTCGGGCGGCCAACATACCCGAGGACATTCTGGCGAGCCTCTCGTTCTACAAGGGCGAGGGGTGTGACGCCTGCGGCGGGTCCGGATACGCCGGACGGCAGGGTCTCTACGAGGTAATGAGGATGAGCTCCACGCTCCGGCGAATGGTTCTCCAGGGCGCTTCGGCCGACGATCTGAAGGCTGAAGCGGTCCAAGACGGGATGCTCACCCTCAGGGAGGATGGCCTTCTGAAGGTGGAGCGGGGGATCACGACTCTGGACGAGGTGATCAAGGAAACGGCGGCCTGACCCGTGACGAGGCATACGAACGCGCAACGGTCAACGAGAGCGGAGTGATGGATAGAGAACACACGGACCGCCTGGCCATCGATCAGTCGCCCAACATCGGAATGCGAGCGCTCCTCGATGAGATGATCTCCAGAGGCGCCTCGGACCTGCACCTCAGTGTGGGCGAGCGTCCGAAGCTGCGCATCGACGGTCGGATGATAGGACTCGATGCCGAGAAGCTCCGCCCGAAAGACACCCAGGAGCTCGCCTACTCGGTTCTCACGGAGCAGCAGAAGAAGCGCTTCGAGCAGAACTCCGAGCTCGACTTCTCGTTCGCCGTTCCGAAGCTCTCGCGCTTTCGAGGGAATGTCTTCCGTCAGCGTGGAAGCGTGGCGATGGCGGTCCGCACGATCCCCTTCGAGATCCTCTCCTTCGATGACCTGGGGCTGCCGCCAGCCGTCGCGAGGCTCGCCGAGAGGCCCCGTGGGCTGGTCCTCGTCACCGGACCCACCGGCTCCGGCAAATCGACGACACTCGCCGCGATGATCGACAA
>JAUWDL010000090.1 GCA_030608825.1 Gemmatimonadales bacterium | reverse complement strand
GACGCCATGCTCTGGAGCTGGAGCTCGCGGAGCAGCGGGCGCGCCGCTCGGGCATCCGCGAGCGGTTCGAGGCGGAGTGGGAGGAGGAGTACGAGACCCTCTCCCGTCGCGTCGAGCCACCGGAGGAGGGAACGCTGGATGAGTGGGCCGAGGAGCTCGAGGCGCTGCGCGGACGGATCCGCAAACTCGGTCCGGTCAACCCTCTGGCTGCCCGGGAGTACGAGGAGGAAACGGAGAGGCTCACCTTTCTCGAAGAGCAGAGGGATGACCTGACAAAGGCTCGGGACGACCTTCAGGCTTCGATTCGCCGGATCAACCAGGCGGCGGCGGAGGCCTTTCTCGAGTCCTTCGAGGAGATCCGCGAGAACTTCAAGCGCACCTTCGGCACCCTCTTCGAGGGGGGAGAGTGTGATCTCTGGTTGGATCCGGAGGACCCGCTGGATTCACCGATCGAGATCTCGGCGGCTCCGGCCGGCAAGCGAACGCAGCGGATCCACCTGCTCTCGGGCGGGGAGAGGGCCCTGACCGCCCTCGCCCTGCTGTTCGCCATCTACCTTGCCAAGCCGAGCCCGTTCTGCGTCATGGATGAGGTCGACGCTCCGCTGGATGAAGCGAACATCGGCCGGTTCATTCGCATGCTGGAGGAGTTCAAGAAGGAGACGCAGTTCGTCGTGATCACCCACAACGCCCGCACGATCGAAGCGGCGGACTGGATATACGGCGTTACGATGCAGGAACCTGGCGTCTCCTCCATCGTGGGCGTCGAGTTCGCCGATCTACCCAGCGGACAGGTCGCCTGAGGCGCGGCGCCCCCGAATCCTGCCGATGCGACTGGTAGCCGTCGGTACGGGCACCGTCGTGCCGGAGGGCGACCGTGGCGGCAGCTGCTTCTACCTGGAGGCTGCCGGCTCCCGGCTGCTGATCGATTGCGGCCCCGGCGCCCTGCAGGGACTCGCCAGATGGGACCTCCCGTGGAAGAGCATCACCGATATCGTCATCACCCACTTTCACGCGGACCACATCGGGGCGCTGCCGGGCCTCTTCTTCGCGCTCAGGCACGGGGCCGCGCCTGAGCGTGGCGAGCCTCTGACGGTGTGGGGGCCGCTGGGCACGGGCCGCCTCTTCTCGAGGTTGGCGGCCGCGGTGGGCGACTACGTTCTGCACCCGGGCTTCGCCGTTCGGATTCACGAGCTAGAAGAAGGCGTTGGGCAGGCCACGGAGGGCGGCCTGGAGCTTTCCGTACGCTCCACGGCGCACACGGAGGAGAGCCACGCCGTGCGGATTCAGGGGCGTGATGCCGCGGTTGGGTACACCGGCGACACCGGGCTTCCGGAGGGCGATGCTCGTGCACTCGGCTCCTTCCTGGGCGGATTGGACGTCCTGATCGCGGAGTGTTCACTGGCGGATGACGAGGTCAGCGACAATCACCTCTCGCCGAGGCGGCTCGCGTCGCTTGCTGGGGCGGCTAATCCCGGCCTCCTGTGGGTTACCCATGTCTACCCCCACTTTCGGCGTCGCGACGACGTCGCGGAACTTCTGTCGACGGCCGGCTACGAGGGTGCGGTCCGCGTCCTGAGCGACGGCGATGCCTGGAGTGGGGGGACCGGTGAGAGTTGACGCGCGGGTGAACTGCCGCGGGAGGTTTGTGCTCGTGGCCGTTTTGCGAGAAGTTGAGCGGGTCCGAGCCGGGTGTTCTGGTGGGATGCCGGTACCGAGGCGGAGTCCTGAGCGATGTTGATCGTCATGAAGCACGGCGCGAGCGAGGAACAGATCGCCGCCGTCGTGCGCACCATAGAGGAGATGGGCTACGGCGCCGAGCCGATTCCCGGGAGGCGTCGCACGGCGGTCGCGCTCGTCGGGAACGACGGCCGCATCGATCCGGGTCGGCTGGACTCGCTGCCGGGGGTGTTTCGGGTGATCCACATCTCCCCGCCCTACCGGCGGGCGAGCCGCGACTGGCATCCCGAGAACACGGTCATCCGGCTTCCCAACGGCGCGTGCTTCGGGGCGGGCGAGGTCGTGCTGATCGCCGGGCCGTGCGCTGTCGAGTCCGAGGAGCAGATTCTCGAGACGGCGCGTCGAGTGCGGGCCGCCGGAGCCACGGTTCTGCGGGGCGGCGCGTTCAAGCCCAGGACTTCCCCCTATTCCTTCCAGGGGCTGGGAGAGGAGGGGCTCCGCCTGCTGGCGCTCGCCCGCGAGGAGACGGGGCTGGCGGTCGTGACCGAAGTGCTGGATCCGGAGAGCGTGGAGGTTGTGGCCGAGCACGCCGACATCCTCCAGATCGGTGCCCGCAACATGCAGAACTACTCCCGCCTGAGAGCCGCGGGCCGTGCCGACCGGCCGGTCCTGCTGAAGCGCGGCATGGGTGCGTCGGTGGAGGAGATGCTTCTCTCCGCCGAGTACGTGCTTCTCGAAGGTGAATCGCGCGTGATCCTCTGCGAGCGCGGCATCCGCTCCTTCGATTCACACGCGCGGAACCTGCTGGACCTGACGGCGATCCCGACCGTGAAGGAGCTCTCACACCTGCCGATCATAGCGGACCCGAGTCACGGCACCGGCAGCCGCGGCAAGGTCTCGCCGATGGCGCGCGCGGCGATCGCGGCAGGCGCGGACGGTGTGATGGTGGAGGTCCACCCGATGCCGGCCGAGGCGGTGTCGGACGGAGCCCAGTCGCTCACGCCCGATCAGTTCGACGTGCTGAGCTCGCAGCTGCGGTTGATCGCCCAGGCGATCGGCCGCGACCTTGCCGAACCCGCGCGGCCCGCGGCCGTGGCCGGAGCCTGAAGCGACGGCCTCGTCGACCCCTTATCGAAGTCCCTCCCTGAAGCCGCCCGCCTGGCGAGGCGAGGCGAGGATATCGCCGCTGGCTACCTGAAGTCTCGAGGTCTCGAGATCCTGGCTCGGAACTGGCGCACGGGGCACCGGGAGCTGGACATCGTGGCGCTGGATGGGAGGGTCGTCGCCTTCGTCGAGGTAAAGACTCGCCGCGGTGGGCCGCAACATCCCCTGGAGGCGATAACCTGGGCCAAGCGAAGGGAGGTGCGCCGGGCCGCGGCCTCCTGGATCCGTGCACATCCCCGAGTGGGCGTGGAGTTTCGCTTCGATGCGGTGGCGGTGCGATTCGAAGAGGGGCGCCAGCCAACCGTCGAGCACATCCCCAACGCGTTCTTCGGCGAGGACACCTGACCAGGCCGTTCACTCGATCCGCTCGCGCGGAGTTGATTCGGCTTCTCGCCGGGTCTAGCTTCCCTCCGCCCCAGGCCCGTGGGGCGCGAGCGCGTGAACCCCGTCAGGGCCGCGAAGGCAGCAGCGGTAAGCGCGGGAGCGTCGCCACGGTCCGCCTGGGGCTCTGCTCTGATAAAAGGGGCTCGCCCCGTCTTTCGACCCGTTCCCCGCGATCGTAGCTTGGGGCCGATGCACCACACCGCACTCGCCAGAAAGCACCGACCTCGTCAGTTCACCGAGCTTGTAGGCCAGCAGCACGTCAGCGCCACGATCCGGTCTGCCGTGGAGGGCGGCCGGGTCGCTCACGCCTATCTCTTCTGCGGACCGCGGGGCGTCGGTAAGACGACCGCCGCCCGGCTCCTCGCGATGGCCCTCAACTGCGAGTCGGCGCAGAACGGTGAGCCCTGCGGCGAGTGCATTTCCTGCCAGCGGATCTGGGCGGGACAAGCCTCGCTGGACGTGGTGGAGATCGACGCCGCCTCCCACCGTGGCGTCGACGATGCCAGAGATCTGCGGGAACGGGCGATGTACGCGCCGTCCGATGAGCATCGCTTCAAGGTGTACATCGTCGACGAGGCGCACATGCTCACGCGCGAGGCCTGGAACACGCTGCTGAAGATCCTGGAGGAGCCTCCGCCGCGCGTGATCTTCGTGTTCGCCACGACCGAGCCGCACAAGATCAGGAATACCGCCGCGCCGGTCCTCTCCCGCTGTCAGAGGTTCGACTTCCGCCGGGTACCGGTCGCGGAGATCGTCGAGAGGCTCCGCGAGGTGGTGAGTCGCGAAGGCGTCGCCGCCGAGGATGCCGCGCTCATCTCCATCGCGCGCCGGGCGGAAGGAGGGGTGCGGGACGCGCTCTCGCTTCTCGACCAGGTGCTCTCTCTCGGTGAGAGGGTGGAGGTCGATGAAGTCCGCCGCATGTTGGGACTCGTTGACGAGGAGCGCTATCTCGAGTTCCTGAGCGCCGTGTCGAATCGTGACCGCGCTGCCGTCTTCCCTTTCGTCCGCGCGCTGCTGGACGACGGATACGACGCGTCGGAGTTCGTTCGCGGCCTGGCCGAGACCCTGAGGACGCTCCTCATTCTGCGTGCCGACTCCGAGAGCGCTTCGCTGGAGATCCTTCCCGAGAGCCGGGAGAGGTTCGCCGAGATGGCTGCCCGCTTCGAGGAAGTCGACCTCCTGCGGCTCCTGGTCGCGGTCACCGACTTCGAAGCGCGCGGTGGGCTGGGTCGGAGCGGTCACGAGCGGGTGCAGCTAGAGGTATTGCTGCTTCGGCTCGTCGTCATGGATTCGACGGTCGAGCTCCAGGCGTTGCTCGAGGCGGCTGGCGCCGGCCCGCCCCCTCGGCGGGACACGAAGGGAAGCTCCGGCGAGCGCCCCGAGACTGAGGTCGAGCTTCATCCCGAGGCCCGGCCGGCGCCGAGAAGCCGCTCCGCTCCGGCGTCGCCCACGCCGCGGAAGGCCCGACCGCGGCCGGAGCCCGAGCCCCCGCCGGTCGCGGAAGCGACCGGTGCCAGGACGAGTCCGGCAAGAACGGCTACCGCATTGCGCGACATATGGAAGGAAGTTCTCGAGGGGACGACCGAGTTGGGAGGGCAGGTCCTGGCGCTGCGCGGGGTACGCCCGGTCGAAGTCGACGGTCAGGTCCTGGTGCTCGAGGTCCCGCCGGGCCTGCGCGCGGATCTCGAGGCGTTTCTCTCGGACATGGCGCGCTCCGGGGCCTTTCGGGGCACGCTGGCGACCCGCCTCGGGCAGGACGCCGACGCGTTCTCGATTCGGCTCGAGGAGAGCCGGAGGAGGGAGAGGTTCACCGCTCGGAATACCCGCCAGCAGCGCGTAGATGAGATGGTGGCCCTGGATCCCGCGCTGCGCGATGCGGTAGAAAAGCTTGATCTCACCTTGAAGGAGTGACCCGGTGGATAGCATGGGAAACCTGCAACAGCTGTTTCAACTCGGTCAGCAGATGCAGACGCGGCTGGCCGACTTGAACGATCGATTGGAGAAGGAGACCCTCAGCGCCACGAGCGGTGGGGGAATGGTGGAAGTCAGCGCGGATGGCCGCGGGAATGTGCGCCGGCTGAAACTCGATCCGGCCGTGGTGGATCCCGAGGACGTCGAGATGCTGGAGGACCTGATCCTGGCAGCGGTCTCCGAGGTCCAGCGGCGGGCAAGAGAGACGATGGAGAAAGAGATGAAGGAGGCTGCGGGAGGCCTTCCGATCTCGAACGTCGCGGGCCTGTTCGGCGGCTGATGGTCCGATGCCCGCCATCGAGGAGCTGATCACCGAGTTCAGCCGCCTGCCCGGCATCGGCCGCAAGACCGCGCAACGCCTGACGTATCATTTGCTGAAGAGCTCGCAGACGGAGACACGCCGGTTGGCCGGGGCTCTCGTCCGAGTGGCCGACGAGGTGAGAACCTGCAGCCGGTGCGCCAACCTCAGTGACCGGGATCCGTGCGAGTACTGCGGCGACCCGAGACGGGCCTCCGACCAGCTGTGCGTCGTGGAGGAAGCCTCCGACATCGCGGCGATCGAGAACTCGGGGAACTACCACGGTCTCTACCACGTGTTGGGCGGGAGGCTCTCTCCGCTCGACGGGATCGGGCCCGAGCAGCTGAACATCTCCGAGCTGCTCGCGCGTCTGCGTGACGGGGTGCGGGAGGTGATCGTGGCCACGAATCCGAGCGTCGAGGGCGAGGCGACGGCGACGTACCTGCACCGGATCGTGTCGTCGCTGGAGGACCTGAGGGTCACGCGGCTTGCCCGGGGCTTGCCGGTGGGTGGAGACTTGGAATACGCGGACGGGGTTACGATAGCCGAAGCTTTCGCTGGCCGGAGGGAGATGTGATGTGTTGGTCGTGAGGATGGAACGGGTGCCATCGCGCGCGCTGAAGGTAACTGGGTTCGTTTTGCTCGGAGCGGTGACGGCCGCCCTGATCGGCGTGGTTCTGGCGCGAGACCAGATGGTCAGACACAGGCGGGGCCTGTTCAGCCCTCATCCGCTGCGGCGGCTGGCGGCGTTGGGGTACCTGCGGTCGTATCCGAACGTCGACAACGTCCT
>JAUWDL010000006.1 GCA_030608825.1 Gemmatimonadales bacterium | reverse complement strand
TCGTTCTCCGTGTACTCCTGGACGATCGCGAGGGCCTCCTCGCGAGACGGGATCTCAGACATGTCACCTCTCTTCGGCCTGGTCTCGTCCAGAGCGCGCAGGCCGCCTCTTGGATCGCTTCTCGGACCGTTTCTCGGGCTGCCCCATCGCATGGGGAGCGGCTCGGCGGCGAGCTAGTCGTCGTCCAGCAGTTCGGCGCGCGTCACGGCGCGCCGTCCAAACCGCTTCCTCAGCGCATCGACAGCCCGCGCGACCTGGCGATCCCCTCCCTCGGCAGCCTCGAAGAGGGAGAGCTGTCCCCGGCCTTCCGAGACGAGGCCGGAGAGGCTCACGCCGACGAGTCGGACGCGACGAGCCTTCCTGTCCGCGTCACGCAGAAGTCTCACGGCCACGGGCCATATCCCTTCGAAGGTGTTCACGGGCCGTGGAAGGGTCACCTGGCGCGTCACTGTGTCGAACCCCTCCCAACGGAGTTTCACCGTCACGGTCATTCCCGCAAGGTCCCGGCGTCGAAGCGCCGCCGCCACTTGTTCGCAGAGCCGGAAGAGGGTGCGCTCCACCGCTCTGCGATCCATGACGTCCGCGTCGAACGTGATCTCCTTGCCCAACGACTTGCGCGCCCGCTCGGAACGGACGGGTCGCTCGTCCACCCCTCGGCAGAGCCGATGGAAGCGGGCACCGGCAGCTTCTCCAAAAAGCCGGACGAGCTGCTCGCGATCACGGGCCTGCATGTCTCCGAAGGTCCGGATGCCGACCGCGTACAACCGCTCCAGGGTCTTCGGACCCGCTCCCCAGAGTCTTTCGATCGCCAGAGGCGCGAGGAACTCGACCTCCGATCCCGGACCGACCACCACGAGTCCGTCCGGTTTCTCGAGGTCGCTGGCGATCTTCGCCAGGAACTTCACCGGCGCGACGCCCACCGAGGCGCTCAGCGATTCCTCTCGGAGTATCTCGCTCTTGATCGAGCGAGCGATCGCCCGCCCGTCTCCAAAAAGGGCCGCGCTAGCCGTCACGTCCAGGAACGCCTCGTCGATGCTGAGCGGCTCGACGAGATCGGTGTATCGCTCCAGGATCTCGAAGATGCGGCCGGAAACCTCGGAGTAAAGGATCCCTCTCGGCCTGACGAAGGCGGCGTGCGGACAGCGGCGGTAGGCCTCGGAGATCGGCATGGCGGAGCGGATGCCGTATTGGCGGGCCTCGTAACCGGATGCCGCCACGACCCCTCGCCCGCGTCCCCCCTTCGGATCCGAGCCTACCACTACGGGCCGACCGGCCAGATCAGGATCTTCCCGCACCTCGATGGCTGCGTAGAAGGCATCCATGTCGACGTGGAGGATCGTCCTCGCCCGGTTCAACCTTCGACTCCCGCGGCGATCCTCTCCCTCAGGATGCGCAGCGCCCGGCCCGGCTCGTTCGATATCAGACCGTCGACGCCCCAGTCCCACAAACGGCGCATCGCGTCGGGTCGGTTGACCGTCCAGACGAAGACGCCGAGCCCGTCGCGGTGGGCCCGGCGCACGAATCCGGGGCTGACGATCCGAATCCCCCGGAAGCGCTCGGGCACCATCACGGCATCGGCGTCCGGCACGGAGGCGCCGGCGAGACCGACCTTGCCGAGCAGCACGTAGGGGCGGAGCTCTCGCTTGCTCGCGCATCGCCAGGCTGCTTGCGGCGCGGCCGGGTCCAGGGCGCTACGCGAGAAGGAGCCGACCAGCGTGCGGGAGGCGACGTCGTGCTCGGACAGCCAGCCGGGAAGCCGGTCCCCGGCGCGCTGCGACTTGATATCCATGACGACGGCGACGTCGTCGCCGATCTCCGCGTACGCTTCCGTCAGAGTGGGGATCCGAACGCCGCGAGCCCGGAACGGGAATGCGCCGCCACCGTTCGAGCCGAAGCGGTATCCGGCGTCGAGTCGTCGCGCTTCCTCCCACGGCATGTCGTCGATCCGACCGGAGCCGTCCGTGGTCCGATCGACCGTCGAATCGTGCAGGAGGACGAGTTGACCGTCGCTCGTACATTGAACGTCGAACTCCACCGCGTGCGCCCCGGCGCGAACGGCATGACGCAGTGAGGGTAGGGTGTTCTCCGGTGCCACACCTGCCGCGCCGCGGTGCCCGACGACTCGAATGGAGGATCCGGGCCCGAAAGTCATCCGAAGAAGCTAAGCGCGGCCGTGTGTTGCCGCCCGGAGCAGCCGCAGGCTACCATTTCGGGCCCGACCACTCCTCGACGAGACCACGTGTTCGACGGATGGACTCAGACAAGATTGGAATGACGAACAGCGAAAGCGCGGGCGGACATCCGCCGGACCTGATGAACAAGCTCACGTCGCTGTGCAAGCGGCGCGGATTCATCTTTCAGTCCTCCGAGATCTACGGGGGAGTGGGATCCGTGTACGACTACGGTCCGCTCGGGGTAGAGCTCAAGAACAACATCCGTGCTGCCTGGTGGCGAGAGATGGTGCACCGCAGGCCCGACGTAGAGGGCGTGGATGCCGGGATCCTCATGAACCCCCGCGTGTGGGAGGCCAGCGGCCATGTGGAGGGCTTCACGGATCCGCTCGTCGAGTGCCGCAACTGCCACCGTCGCTTCCGCGCCGAGGATCTCGATGGCGTTCAATGCCCCTCCTGCGGGATGTCCGGCACGTTTACGGAGCCACGCCTATTCAACCTGATGTTCCGCACCTTCATGGGACCGGTCCAGGACGAGGCCTCCACCGTCTACCTGAGGCCCGAAACCGCCCAGGGGATATACGTCAACTTCCGCAACATCCAGGAGACGGCGCGGCAGAAAGTCCCCTTCGGGATCGCCCAGATAGGGAAGGCGTTCAGGAACGAGATCACTCCCGGCAACTTCATCTTCCGCATGCGGGAGTTCGAGCAGATGGAGATGCAGTACTTCGTCGAGCCGAGCACCGACACGGAGTGGTTCGAGACGTGGAAGGGGCGCCGCATGGAGTGGGTCCGCGGCCTGGGCGTGACCCCGGAGCGGCTTCGCTTCCACGAGCACGGCCCCAACGAGTTGGCCCACTACGCGAAGACCGCGTTCGACATCCAGTACCTCTTTCCCTTCGGGTGGCACGAGATCGAGGGGATCCACAATCGGACCGATTTCGACCTGTCGCGCCACCAGGAGTACTCGGGCAAGAAACTGGAGTACTTCGACCCCGCGAGCGGCGACCGCTTCATTCCGTTCGTCATCGAGACATCGGCGGGACTCGACCGCACGCTCCTCGTCGTCCTCGCCGATGCGTATACGGAAGAGGAGATTGAAGGCGAGCAGCGCGTGCTCCTCCGGCTTCATCCCCGCCTGGCTCCGATCAAGGCGGCCGTCTTCCCGCTCGTGAAGAAAGACGGAATGCCGGACGTGGCGAAACGGGTGGCCGATGCGCTCCGCGAAGTGGTCACCGTCTTCTACGACGAAGCCGGCTCCATCGGCAGACGCTATCGTCGGCAGGACGAGGCCGGCACGCCGTACTGCATCACGATCGACGGCCAGACGCTCGAAGACCAGACGGTCACCGTTCGCGACCGGGATTCGCTCCAGCAGGAGCGGGTCGCCGTCGACCGCCTGCCAAGCCACCTGCAGGCCACCCTCGAAGCCGCCTCCCCGTGACCGCCATCCTGCCTGCAGACCGTCTCCCGGTCCGCGGCCCGCGGGGCGCTCGGGCCGTGCGTCGCGACGGCCAACCAGCCCTGAGCGCTTGAGCCTCACCCTGGACGAGCTTCGCCTGAGGGCGGAGCGCTTCCTCGCGCGCGCCCGCGAGGAACGGTACCTCTCCGAGGCCGGCCTGAAGACCAGGCCGCAGCTCGAGGAGCTCTACGACTCCGACCCGCTGCTGGACATCTCGGTCTCGATGCCCGTCGTGGAGAGGGCTCTGGCCGAATCCTCGGGTGGAGAAGAGCGCCGGCTCCGGCTACTGCTCGAGTGGTTGGGCACCCGGCACCTGCAGCGGGCGCGCGCGCCGCTGGACGACGAGCTCTACGCCTGGGAGAGCACGACGACGTTCGACGTCGACGGCCACGAGCGACCGCTCACGGGCGTTCTCGATCTGTTGCGGAACTCCGAGCGCGGTCCCGCGCTGGAATTGGAGGAGCGCAGGAACCGGGAGCTCGAAGAGGTCGCACCCGTTCTCATGGACCGGAACTACAGAGTACGGCAGGCGGCCGAGGGCTTGGGATACGGTGCCTATGTCGATGCGTGCTCCCGGCTGGCGGGTTTCAGCCTCAGGGTAGCGGGACGGCAGGCCCGCCAGGTCCTGGATCAGAGCGAGGAGGTCTTTCGCGAGCACCTCGTCTACCATCTGCGAACCTGGCTCGACCTCTCCCCGGCCGAAGCGGAGAGATCCGACATGCGGAGGTTGCGCCGCATGGCGTGGCTGGACGACGCGTTCAGGCCGCGAGAGGTACTGGAATCGACCGCCCGAGACCTTGCCGCTCTCTCCATTCCTCTGGAGGCGAAGGGTCGTATCAGGCTGGATCGCGAAGCTCGTCCGCTGAAGCGTGCCCGTGCCTTCTTCGCGGCGCTTCGCGTACCCAACGATGTCGTGATCTGCATCGCTCCGGTGGGTGGCCGGGCCGGTTGCCAGGGGGTGCTCAGGGCGGTTGGGGGAGGCCTCCACGCCGCCTACACGGCCCCTGATCTGCCCTTCGAGTACCGATCTCTCGGTGACGCTTCCATTGCACGGGGATTCGGCCGAACGTTCGCGCGGCTGACCAGCAACGGAGAGTGGGTGGAGCGTACCACCGGCCTCTCGGGCCAAGCCCTCGCCGACTACCTGCGCCTCGCGGCGTTCGTGGATCTGCAGGCGCTTCGTCGCGACGCGGCGACCCTGGTGTTCGAGCTCGAGCTGGCCGCGAGCGAGCGCCCCAGCGAGCTACGATCCCGCTACGCACAGCTGATGCGCCACGCCACCGGCGTACGTTATGATCCCCGCTCCTTTCTGGAGCATGCCGAAGGAGACTTCACGAGTGCCCGCAGGCTCCGAGCCTGGATGCTCAGCGCGATCCTCTCGAACGAGCTGCGGGAGCGATACGATGTGGACTGGCCGACGAACCCGCGCGCAGGAGCCTCCCTGCGGGAGCTCTATTCCCTGGGCAGGATGGAAGATGCATCCGACCTCGCGAAGCGGTTCGGGGAGCGGTTGGAGCCAGAGGCCCTCCTCGCCCAGCTGGGCGAGGAGCTCGGCTGAGGCCGCGTCGCGATGAGCCTTCTGCAGCGCGCTTCCGCCGCCCGGACGGCAGCAGGCCTGGCCCTCCTCCTCGGTGGATACACGGCTTGGGTTCGCCGGCGGAACCGCCGCCTGCTCCGCCCACCGATCCGGGGCCCGGACGGTCTTGCCTACCCCTCACGCCGGCTCGTCTACTCCGACGGGGTCGAGGTCACGTACCTGGACACCGGGAGCGGGAGTCCGATCGTGATGGCCCCGGGTGCGGACGGCATGAAGGAGACCTTCCGGTACCAGGTACCCGCTTTTGCCGGCCGACATCGCGTCATCGTCGCCGATATGCGCGCTCGGCATGAGCCCGACGCTTCGTTCGATCGCCTGGCGGACGATGTCGCCGAGCTCATGGACGAAAGCGGCCTCGGGAGCGCCGTCGTCTTGGGTCAGAGCCTCGGCGGTGCCGTCGCCCTCCGCTTCGCGACGCGCTACCCGGAGCGAGTCCGGGGGTTGGTCATCTCGAACTCGCTCACGCGCATCACGCTGGAACACCTGGGGCTGAACCGAACCGGGCTCATCCCGCTCGCGCGCTTCACGACCCGGTACCTGCCGACGGCGGCCTCGCGCGCCATGGCTCGACTCTGGAGCCGGGCCGAGGTCTGGATCTTCGACGACTCGCCCGGATGGGCCAACGTCGTGGAGTACGTGCTCTGGACCGGCCCGCGAACCGTGCCGGCCACGGTCTCGAAGGGGAGGGTGGACCTGTTTCGCGAGGAGGATCTCCGGGCGGAGCTTCGACACGTACGCGCCCCCACGCTGGTGGTTCGAGGGGATAGAGACTTCTACATGCCTCCGCGTTGGTGGGACGACATCCTGGAGCTCGTGCCGAGCTCGCGGAGTGCGGAGGTCCCGGAGGCCGGGCACTGCTCCCATATCTCGATGCCCGGCACCTTCAACCAGACGGTCCTCGAGTGGATCCGGGAGATCGACGTGACCGAGGCGAAGTCGCGCGGAGAAGCCCCGTGACGGAGCGCGGAGCCGTGTTCTCCTCGCGTTGGGGGATGATGCTCGCGATGCTCGGGATGGCGATCGGAACCGGAAACATCTGGCGATTCCCGCGCGTCGCGGCCTCGAACGGAGGGGGCGCCTTTCTCGTCGCCTGGGTCGTCTTCCTCCTCCTCTGGTCGGTCCCGCTGATCCTCGTCGAGTTCGCGATGGGAAAGAACACCCGTCGTGGGCCGATCGGGGCGTTCGTGAAGGTCGCCGGCCCACGGTTCGCCTGGATGGGCGCCTGGGTGGCCTTCACCGCCACGGCGATCATGTGCTACTACTCGGTGGTGATGGGGTGGACCGTCCGCTACCTGTGGGGGTCGCTGACCCGCGCCGTGCCGATGGACTCGCCCGAGGCGGCGAACGCGTTCTGGTCCGCCTACGTGGGTTCCGGCGCCGCGGTCGCGACGCACGCGGTCGCCATGACGCTGGGCGCCCTCGTCGTGGCCCGGGGGGTGATGGGCATCGAACGGGCGGCGCGGGTTCTGATTCCGAGCCTCCTCGTCCTGGTCGTCGTCCTCGCCATCCGGGCGGTGACCCTCCCGGGCGCCTCCGCCGGTCTCGAGTTCCTCTTCAGTCCCGACTGGAGCGACCTGCTGACGGCTCGCATCTGGCTGGAGGCTCTCACGCAGAACGCCTGGGACACGGGGGCAGGCTGGGGGCTGATCGTCGCGTATTCGGTCTACCTGAGGAGACGCGAGGACACGACACTGAACGCCTTTCTTCTCGGCTTCGGCAACAATGCCGTCTCGCTCCTCGCCGGCATCATGGTGCTCTGCACCGTGTTCGCGATCATGCCGGATTCAGCGGGCCAGATCGTGGGGGCCGGCAACGAGGGTCTGACGTTCGTTTGGGTACCGCAGCTGTTCGGACAGATGCCGGCCGGACGCTTCTTCATGGTGCTCTTCTTCCTGGCACTGGTCTTCGCTGCGTGGAGCAGCCTGATCGCGATGATCGAGCTTGCATCGCGCGTGCTGCGGGACGCGGGCGTGGAGCGCACTCGGGCGATCATGGTGGTCGGTGCGCTCGGCTTCCTCGTCGGCCTCCCGTCCGCCCTCTCCACAGACATGTTCAGGAATCAGGACTGGGTGTGGGGCGTGGGGCTCATGCTCTGCGGCTTCTTCTTCGCCTTCGCGGTCCTTCGCTTCGGCGTGGACCGTTTCCGTACGGCCATGGTTAATACGGAGGGCTGCGACCTCGTGATCGGCCGATGGTGGAACGTCGCGATTCGTCTCGTGGCGGTTCAGGCCGTCGTGCTCATGGGGTGGTGGCTGTGGCAGGCGGTGGACCCGTCCGACCTCGCGGCTACGTTCACGCCCTTTTCCACCTTCAACGTGGGTAGCGTGCTGGTGCAGTGGATCGTGGCGATCACCGCTTTCCTGCTGCTGAACCGATGGCTGGTGAAGATCTCCGGCGCGGCTTCAGCACCGCCGCAGGGAAGTGCATGACCGTACCCGCCGAGCACTTCCGAGACGTCCTGGGATGCCTGGCGGGGGGCGTGTGCGTGATCGCGACCCGTGAGGCGGAAGGTCGCCCGCGAGGCCTCACCGCAACCGCGGTGTGCTCTGTGTCGCTGGATCCGCCGCTCGTGCTGGTCTGTCTGGACTCCGGCTCGCACACGCACGATGCGATCACGACCTCGGGCTTCTTCGCCGTGACCTTCCTCGGTGCGCAGGACTCATCGGTCGCGGATCGGTTCGCGGGCGACGACGAAGACAAGTTCGAGGATGTTCAGACACGCGAGATGGCGACCGGAGCGCCGGTGCTGGAGGCCGGCCTGGGATACTGCGACTGTGTGGTGGTGGATGAGGTGGCGGCGGGAGACCATACGGTGTTCATCGGGCGAGTCGAGGCCGCCGAACTCTCGGAACGGGCGGAGGGATCCCTCGCGCCACTCCTTCATTACCGTGGGGCGTACCTGATGGCGGCCGGCGCCGAACACGAGCCGGAAAGAGGTCCCGGCCCGAACCGGGACTGAATGGACGATTTCGAAGCCCTCGCCGCCCGGCTCTGGCAGCGCATCCCGGAAGAGCTGAAGGAGGGTGTGGAGGCGCTCGTTATCGAAGAGAAGGAGCTCGGCCATCCCACGCTCGGCGGGGTCTATACCCTCGGGGAGTGCGTCACGGAGAGCTGGCCCACGGGATACGGGGATGGGGGCGATGTGCGCTCGGAGCTGGTGCTCTACTACGGCTCCTTTCTGGCGCTGTCGTTCGAGGATGACGCCTTCGAGTGGGAGGAGGAGATCTGGGAGACGATCACCCACGAGTTGCTCCACCACCGCGAGTCGGCGGCCGGCGAATCGGCCTTGGACGACATGGACTGGGCGACCGATCAGAACTTCCTCCGCCTGGCGGACCGGCCCTTCGACCCGGCCTTTTATCGAGCGATCCCTGCGGACTCGGATGGAATCGTGAGGCTGGGCTCCGAGACCTTCGCCGAGGGCGCCATGGAGGGCGTATCCTCCACCGCCATCTTCACCTGGAGGGGTCGGGGATTCGGCGTCCACGTTCCCGCGGCGTCCGCGACGCTTTTCGTGGGCGTGCGCAACCTGGCAGGTGGCCGCCTGACGGTCGTCGTGCCTCCGAGAGTGACGCTTCTCCGGCGGATCCTCGGCAGAGGCGCCGACGGTTTCCAGGTGCTCTCGCGGCGGGCGCTCCCCGTTCCCCACTCGTAGGCCGGATCTGATGCCGCTTTTCGGAGGGTTCAACATCGGCCGCTGGTTCGGGTTCCCGATCCGGATCGACTATTCCTGGTTCGTCCTGATCGCCCTGATCGTCTGGGTCTTCAGCACGGTCGAGTTCCCTCGGCAGCTTCCCGGCTACGACGGTGAGGCGTATCTGCTCATGGGGGTCGCCGCGGCGCTCTTCTTCTTCCTGTCGCTGCTGCTGCACGAGCTCGCGCACTCGGTGGTGGCCCGCTCGCGTGGCGTCCACGTCCAGGGAATCACGCTCTTCATCTTCGGCGGCGTGGCTCAGACCACGACGGAAGCCGAGCGGCCGGTCGACGAGTTCCTCCTCACCGTCGTGGGCCCGCTCGCCAGCTTCACGCTGGCCGGGATCTTCTGGTCTCTCGGAGCCCTGGCCGACGAGCTCGGAATCCTGGCGCCGGCCGGGCAGGTCTCCCGCTATCTGGGCTGGCTCAACTTCGTTCTCGCGGTCTTCAACCTGGTGCCGGGCTTTCCGCTGGACGGAGGTCGGATCTTCAGGGCGGCGGTGTGGCAGGCCACGGGGGACCTTCGCCGAGCCACACGTTGGGCCACCTCCGGCGGCCGCGCCTTCGGTTACGTGCTCATCGCGGCCGGGGCGTTCCTGATCATGCGCGGGCCGCTGATCAGCGGCCTTTGGCTGGCCTTCATCGGGTGGTTCCTCGCGAGCGCCGCCGCCTCGAGCTATCGGCAGTTCGTCTTGATGCGCGCGATCTCCGACGTGCCCGTGACTCGCGTCGCACGCCAGACGTCGGCCGTGCCCGCGGAGATGTCCGCGCGCGACCTCGCGGATCTGTATGTCTCGGGCGTCCCGCCGGCGCTCCCCGTGGTACGCGACGGCCGGTTGGTGGGGGTCGTTGCACTGGACGACGTGGCGGATGTCCCGCCGGAGCGTCGAGCCGGTACAACGGCCGCCGAGCTCATGAGCGACGTGGCCGACACGCCCGTCGTGACGCCCGACACGACCCTCGACCAGGTGATCGGACGGCTTCAATCGAGCGAGTCGGAGCGCGTGATCGTTGCCGGTGAAGGCCGCCTCCGCGGGATCCTCACGATGCAGGAGATCGGTGACTGGGTGGGGCGAGCCAACAAGCTGGGTCTCGATCAGCTCCGGCCGTCCCCGGGCGGGGTCGGCTCGGAGCCGGAGGCCGAGGGTGGCTAGGGTGGTCGGGAGGGGCGACGAACGGCTGAAGGAGCTGGGGTCGAGGCTTGCCGATCGTTACCCGGACCTGACGGTGACGCTGGACCACTCGTCCGCGCTCGAGCTTCTGGTCGCGACGATCCTCTCGGCGCAGTGCACGGACGCGCGCGTGAACGAGGTCACGCCCGTCCTGTTCCAACGCTTTCCGGGGGCCGAGGAGTACGCCGGCGCGGACCGGTCCGAGCTCGAGGAGTACGTCCGAAGCACGGGGTTCTTCCGGAACAAGGCCAAGCACATTCAGCAGATGGCGGCCTCGCTGGTGGCCGATCACGGCGGCGAGGTCCCGGGCACGATGCAGGCGCTCGTGGAGCTGCCCGGTGTGGCGAGGAAGACCGCCAACGTGATCCTCAGCAACTGGTTCGGCGTGCACGAGGGCGTGGTCGTGGATACGCACGTGAAGCGCGTCGCCGGGCGCCTCGGCCTCACGGAAGAGACCGATCCGGTCAAGGTCGAGCGTGACCTGATGGAGCTGCTTCCGAGGGATCAGTGGAGGCCCTTCGCGTGGCGCCTCATTCTCCATGGCCGCTCGACCTGCGCCGCACGCCGCCCGAATTGCTCGGACTGTGAGCTCGCGGATCTGTGCCCGAGCGCCCGGGCTTTCGACTGAGACGGGTCGAGGACGCCCTGAGGTGAACGCCAGAGACCGCGTCGTTCGGCTCTACGAGCGCCACTACGGCGTCCGTCCGGCCCATGTCCACGAGGTCGCGGCGGACGGCTCGGCGCGTCGCTACTATCGCCTCCCTACGCCCGAATCCGGCACCGTGATCGGAGGATATGGCCCCGACCGGGGCGAGAACCGGGCGTTCCTCTCCTTCACCGCGACCTTTTTCGAAGCCGGGCTTCCCGTCCCCGGGATCCTGGCGGAGAACCGCCGGCAGGGTACGTGGCTGGAAGACGATCTGGGAGACACGACGTTATTCGACCTGCTCGCCGAGACGCGCGGGCCCGATACGGAGGAGCCGTTCCCGGGGGAGGTCCTGTCCGTCTATCGGCGGGTGGTCGAGCTGCTGCCGCGGTTCCAGGTCGAGGGCGGGCGCATCCTCGACTTCCGCGTCGCGTATCCTCGCCGTGCGTTCGACCGTCAGTCGATGCTGTGGGATCTGAACTACTTCAAGTACCACTTTCTCAAGCTGGCCGACGTGCCCTTCGACGAGGCCAGGCTCGAGCGCGACTTCGGCAAGCTCGTGCGGTTCCTGCTCGAGGCGCCGCGCGACCATTTCATGTACCGCGACTTCCAATCCCGGAACATCATGGTGGTGGAGAGCGCGCCCTGGTTCATCGACTACCAGGGCGGCCGACGCGGCGCGCTGCAATATGATCTGGCCTCGCTGCTCTACGATGCGAAGGCCGATCTGCCGCCGGAGGTGCGCGCCGAGCTTCTCAAGTGCTACCTGCGCACGCTCGAGGGAATGGTGCCGGTGGATCGCGATGCGTTCCTCGGCTACTACCGGGGCTTCGTTCTCATCCGAATCATGCAGGCGTTGGGCGCCTACGGGTACAGGGGCTTCTTCGAGCGGAAGCCTCGCTTCCTGCAGAGCGTTCCCTTCGCGGCCCGCAACCTCGATGCGCTTCTGGATGAAGGCTTGCCGCTCGCGCTCCCCGAGATCCATTCGACCTTCTCGCGCATCGTGGAGCGCTGGGCGGGGCCGGAGTCGTCGGCCCAGGAGGCCCCCGGGCTCTCGCTCCGCGTGGCCAGCTTCAGCTACCGGAACGGGTATCCCGAGGACGGAAGCGGCCATGGGGGCGGCTACGTCTTCGATTGTCGAGGGATCCCGAACCCGGGACGACTGGCCGACTTCGTGGAACAGACCGGACTGGATGAGCCGGTCGTCGAGTTCCTGGTGGCCCGCCCCGAGACGGAAGCGTTCTGGTGCGGAGTGCGGCGGCTGGTGGAGGCCCACATCGACGCCTACCGGCAACGCGGCTTCTCCAGCCTCAGCATCAGCTTCGGCTGCACGGGAGGACAGCATCGGTCGGTCTACTTCGCAGAGCGGCTGGCCGGACACGTGCGGGAGATCCACCCGGATGTGAACGTCATACTGCGGCATCGGGAGAAGCGCGGCTGGCCCGGAGCCGGGCGCTAGGCAGCCGCGTGCCTCGCCACCCATGATGGAGGCGATGATCCTCGCCGCGGGCGTTGGCGAACGGCTGAGACCGCTCACCGAGCACGCTCCGAAAGCGCTCGTGGAGGTTGCCGGCGTACCGATGCTCGAGAGGGTGGCTCGCCGGTTGATCGATGCCGGTGCCAATCGGCTGATCATCAACGTCCACCACCACGCCGACCAGGTCGAGGAGTACGTCACGCGAAGGGGAGGCTTCGGCGTGGAGATACGGTTCTCCCGGGAGGAGGGAGCGCCTCTCGAGACCGGTGGGGGGCTGTTGGCGGCCGCGCCGCTCTTCGAGCGGAGCCAGCCGTTCCTGCTGCACAACGTCGACGTCATCTCGGACGCCGATCTGGCCGCCATGTGCGGCGCGCATGCGGAGAGACGGCCGCTCGCGACCCTTGCCGTCAACCGCCGCGAAACCACCCGGCCCCTGCTCGTCGACGAACACGGCTTCCGTGGACTGGCGAACTCGAGGACCGGGTGGCGAGCCGAAGCTCGCAGGGAGGTCGGACGCACCGAGGAGATCGGCTTCGCGGGCATCCACGCCCTTTCGCCGGAGATCTTCGAGCTGATCACCGAGCGCGGGCGGTTCTCGATCATGGAGGTCTATCTCCGGCTGGCCGAAGAGGGCCATGCCATCGAGACGTTCGACATGAGCGATGCCCTGTGGCTGGAGGTGGGCGATCCCGCGCGCCTCGCGAACGCCGACGCGGTCATGATGAGCCGCCCGCCTCACCGGTGAGCCCCCACGATCTCGAGCGGCGGCTCCGTGCCGCGGCGCTCGGCCTGGGCTTCGACCAGGTCGGCTTCGCGCCCGCGTCCGAGCCACCCAACGCCGCCGCCTATCTCGCCTGGCTGGAGAGAGGCTGGCACGGCGAGATGTCCTACATGGCCCGCGAGGATGCGGTGCGCCGCCGGCTCGATCCCGAGCAGGCGCTGCCCGGCTGTCGAACGATCATCGTCGTCAGCCTCAGCTACGCGACGCCTGGGTCGGAGGCGCTGGCGAACGCAGCAGAGCCTGTCGTCGCACGCTACGCCCGTGGTCGGGACTACCACGGCGTATTCGAGGAGCGGTTGGCGGCTCTGGCGGAGCTCGTGGAGGAGCTGGATCCGGATGCGCGAACGCTGCCGTACGTGGACTACGGTCCCGTCCTGGAGCGCGACCACGCCCAGCGCGCGGGTCTCGGCTGGATCGGCAAGAACACGATGCTCATCGACCCGACTCTCGGGTCCTACCTTCTGCTCGGAACGCTGCTCACCACCCTCGAGGTCCCGCCGGACGACGCGTTCACGGAGGATCGCTGCGGCAGCTGCGTCCGTTGCATCGACGCCTGTCCGACCGGCGCCATCCGGTGGCCGCGCGGCCTCGATGCTCGCCTCTGCATCAGCTATTTGACGATCGAGCTTCGCGGCGAGATTCCGGTCGAGCTTCGGCCGCTCATCGGGAACCGGATCTTCGGATGCGACATCTGCCAGGAGGTCTGTCCCTGGAATCAGGAGGTGCCGGAGGGCGGGGAGGTGGGGCTCGAGGCCGGGACCGTAGAGGCAGGTGTG
>JAUWDL010000241.1 GCA_030608825.1 Gemmatimonadales bacterium | reverse complement strand
TCGCGGCTCGCGCGCCGCCTCGTCCGCTTCAACATCGGCCTCGCGCTGGGCCTCAAACTGCTGCTCGCGGCGGGCGCGATCGGGGGCGTAGTCAGCCTCCTGGTCGCGGTTCTCGTGGGCGATATGGGGGCGAGCATCGCCGTCACCCTGAACGCGATGCGTCTGGCGCGTCTCCGGCCGTGAGCGATGGGTTACGTTGTGGAGAGGAACCGCCAGATCGGCCTTCCGAAGGCGATCAGGCTGGCCCAGGCCGTCAGGACCCCCGGGAGGAAGATCGCGGCGAAGAGCACGGCCTCTCCAGCGTAGCTCGCCTCCTGCCAGACGAATAGGCCCCCGGCCGGAACGAAGCAGACCGAACAGAGCGCGACGAGCAGGATCCCGACGGTTCGCCCCGTCGCCAGCAACAGCACGCCCGCCACGAGACCGCCGAAGAGCGTCGCCAGGATCGCGAACTGCCACGCGAGCTCGTAGTCGTACGCCACGACGAAGAGATAGAGGGAGAGGACGGAAGCGACGTTGCAGATGATGGTCCAGCGCACGAGTCCCATCAGCCGTCCGCTCCACGCCGTCCCGCCCGCGCGCCCCTCGTAGCGGGCGAACATGCTGCGGCCGGTCAGGCTCAGCAGGAGGAGCAGGGGGGCCGCGAGCAGGAGGAGGCGGGGCAGGGCAGGGTGCCCGTACGTCGGGGTCACCGCCAGAGCCGTCGCCCAGGGGAGCACCGCCACTCCAGCAGCGAGTGCCAGCCAGCGGCTCCAGAACGCCTCCCCCGCCAGACCGCCGATCGTGATGGCGAGCGGCACGAGCAGAAGCCACATGGCCGTGAGCAGCCGGTCATCCCCGCCAGGGCCGGTGGGGCCGGACGTGATGATCAGGCCGCCGAGGGTGGCCAGGGCGGCCAAGCCGATCCATTTGCGTACGGTGACCATCTCTCCACTACTCCTCGAATCCGGTTCCTCTCCCATTGCCCTCTAGGACGATCCTCGAGGCGGGACGTGCACAGACCCTCCAGGGGCGGCCTCCAACCGGCCCCAACAGCGGGCTCGAAACCGGTTCCGATTCGGCGGCGAGCCGGCCGAAGCGCCGATCGCGTCCGCGGTAGTCGTGTAGCGCCGATCTCAGATCTTCCGGGCCGAACTCCGGCCACATGGTGTCCGTGAACAGCAGTTCGGCGTAGGCGCTCTCCCAGAGCAGGAAGTCGCTGAGGCGCCGCTCGCCGCCCGTACGGATCAGCAAGTCCACCTCTGCGGCGGCGGGCTGCCAGCCCTCCGGATTCCCGGGCGTAGCCACCAGCCGGCCGAAGCTCTCGAGGCTCGCCGGTGCTCTGGGGTCGACCCAGTTTCGCGCGTTCGCGGCACGCACGATCGCGTCGCGGGAGGAGTAGTCCACGGCGAGCCGCAGCCAGATCCGCTTCCCCTCGGCCGTCGACTCCTCGGCGTTCGAGATAGCGGCCCGCAGCGGGAAGGGGAGGCGGTCGCGGCGGCCGATCACCGTCAGCCGTACCCCTCGGCTCTCGCAACGCCGGACCTCGTCGGCCAGGTACTCGGCGAGCAGGGAGAAGAGACCCGTGACTTCGTCTGCCGGGCGCCCCCAATTATCCGACGAGAAGGCGTAGAGGGTGAGGACGCTGATCGCCTCATCCAGCCCGGCTTCCACGACGCGCCGAGCCGTCGCGACGCCGGCCCGGTGGCCCTCGGCTCGGGGAAGCCCTCGGCGCTCGGCCCAGCGTCCGTTGCCATCCATGATGATCGCGACGTGAAGTCCGGTGCCGAGGGGCGGGTGCGGGTGCTGTGTCATCGCTTCGCGGTTACTGCCAGGTGTCCGGTGTGAGGTAGGCCGATCTCAGCCGCGTCGCGTGTGCCGGATCAGAGCGCCCATGTGCTCGAGGTAGCGGTCGAGGGCCTGCCGTCCCGCTTCCGTGATGCGGTACTCCGTGCGCGGCGTCCGATCCCGGAAGGACTTCGTGCATTCGATGTAGCCGGCGTCCTCGAGCTTCCGTGCGTGAACGCTCAGGTTTCCGTCGGTCGCCCCGAGCATGGCCTTCAGCTCGCTGAACGAGAGGGCGGAGTTCACCGCCAACGCGCTCACGATGGCGAGCCTCATGCGCGCGTGAATGAGCCGCTCCAGCTTCAGTGGCTCGGCCGCGCCGGCGCCTCCGGTCACGCTCTCCAGCTCTCGTTCGTTCGAACCATTCCCTGAGTCCTTTGCCGTCCTCTGCGCCTTCGCCATCGCTGCCTCTATCCCCCGTAACGCATCGCGATAATCGTCCCGAAAAGGACCTGCAGTCCTCCGAAGCCGAGGGCCATCCAGATGTTCCCCCACGCCGGTGGCGTGAAGAGCGCGGCGGCGCCGCACGCCAGGAAGCCGGCGCCCATGATCGGGATCGCTGGCACCGAGAACGTCCCTCCCGCGATGACGCCGGTGCCGTAGGTCAGGAGCCACACGCCGGGCAAAAGCTCGAAGCGGCCCGCCCGTGCCAGCGCCACGGTGAGGAGGGCGCCCACGAGGAGGGCGGGGACGAAGCTGAGCGCGAACCTCCGCGCCGGGCGCAGGGCGATCGTGGTTCCAATGCGCCTCGACTTCCAGAAGACTCCGGCGAGGCCGATCGCCAGGGCGAGTGCCGCAGCGGCCAGCCACACGGCGAGCCATCCCACCACGGAGTCCTGGCGTGACGCGAGCCACGCGGCCGTGAGGCCGGTGAGGCCCATACCCATCCCTCCGAGCCCCGGCACGAGCGTGAAGGCGGTCGCCCGTTCCATCGTCGCCCGGATGAAGGACAGATCCTCGGCCGCCCTGTCTCTGAGCGGTGTCGCCGGCTCCTCTTCCGGAGTCCGGAGGCGGATTACGCTCTTGTTGCTGTTCATCGTCATCCAATCTCAACCTACGACACCATGCTGTCAAGTACTCTACATGACAAAGTATCTTCCCCAACGGGTTCCCTCTTCGGATCTTCCTGGTCTGGAAGCATGCGTGGCCCGGGCGTGGAGGAGGCTCGGGCCGAGACGCTTGAGGAGCTGCTGATCGAGGGGAGAGGAGAGGAGAACAGCGGGTGCTGCCCACTGTTGAACTGGGACGAACCGGCAGGAAGATCTCGCGGATCGGACTCGGCGGGATGTGGTTCTCGATCGAGGGTCGTCCCGATCGAGCGCAGTCGAAACGGGTCATCCGGCGTGCCGTGGAGCTTGGGGTCGCGTTCATCGACACGGCCGATGTCTACTGTTTGGACGATGCCGACCTCAACCACAACGAGCGGCTCGTCGCGGAGACGCTGGACGAGATCGGGGATGGCGAGGGCGTTCTAGTCGCCACCAAGGGGGGGCTGACCCGCCCCGGAGGACGGTGGGAGCGCGACGCGAGACCGGAGAGGCTGAGGGAGGCGGCCCTGAGGAGCCGCGATGCGTTGGGAGTGGATACGATCGCCCTCTATCAGCTGCATGCACCCGATCCCCGGGTGCCGTTCGAGTCGAGCGTTGAGGAGCTCGCCGCGCTGCAGCAGGACAAAGTGGTGGGGGCGGTGGGGCTCTCCAACGTGGATCTGGACGAGGTCCGCGCCGCCGAGGCGATCACCACGATCAGCTCGATCCAGAACCGTTACAATC
>JAUWDL010000113.1 GCA_030608825.1 Gemmatimonadales bacterium | reverse complement strand
CCGCAGTCGGGCGCGAAAAAGCGGGAGACGAAATCCACGGTGTCACCGGGCGCAGTCACGATGACGCCGCGCGCCCCGAGGCCGCTGAGGGCGGCGAAATCGGGATCTACCTCGCGCACCTCCCGCTCTTCCGAATAGCGGACCAGATAATCGTCCGCCAGCAAGACCTCGGTCGGTGACCCGCCCAGCGCTTCCAGCATCCCCTCGGGCGAATCGGCGGGTCTCGCCGGCAGTGCCGGGAAGTCCATCCGCAGGAGCCCCCCATCATCCCGCCGGACCGAGAGCTTCCCTTTCCGGGTGTCGAACGTCACGGCGCCGTCAACGCCGAAGTGCTCGAACAGCACGAAGGCCGAGGCGAGCGTGGCGTGCCCGCACAGATCCACCTCGGAGACCGGCGTGAACCAGCGAAGTTCGTACTCGGAGCCAGCTCCGACCAGGAAAGCCGTCTCGGAGAGGTTGTTCTCGGAGGCGATCGCCTGCATCGCCCCGGCATCCGGCCAGCGCGGGAGCAGACACACCGCCGCCGGGTTGCCGGCGAAGATCCGGTCGGTGAACGCGTCGACCTGAAATAGCGGGGCTTCCATTCGCTCCTCCGTGTCCCACTCGGATCAGCAGTCCTCGGTCACGCACGGATCCTACCACCCCGGGGGCGGCTTGCTCCCCCCTCCGCCGGCTCTCTATCGTTTGGGCGTGACCTCGTCCTCGCTACCCCCGGTGATCCCGCCCGGGCGCCGCGCGTTTCGCTCGCTCGCCGTCACGATCGTCCCCGGTGCCGCTCGGCTGGATGCGGAGGGATGGCTGGATGTCGAAGCGCGGATCGAGGCGGCGCTCCGCACGCGACCCCCCCGCCTCGGACGCGGGCTTCGCCTCCTCGTCCTGGCTCTCGAGTGGGGCCCGCTGCTCCGCCACGGGCGACGCTTCAGCAGCCTGGACGCCGCTCGCAGGACCGAGATCCTCGACCGGGTGCAGCGCTCCTCCGCCCTGCTCCTGCGCCGCGGCTTCTGGGGCCTTCGGACGCTCGTTCTTCTCGGCTACTACGGACGATCCGAGGTCCGCCGCAGCGTCGGGTACCGAGCCGATCCTGGCGGTTGGGCCGCCCTGATGGGAGACCTTCCGCACGACTCCGACTCCGACGACGTCCCGAACGGAGCGGACGGGGGCGGAGGCGGTTCGTGACCGATCGCGAGTACGACGTCGTGATCATCGGCTCCGGGGCCGGCGGAGGGACGGTCGCTCTGGGACTCGCGCCTCTCGCCGAGCAGGGACGGCGCGTCCTGGTGCTCGAGCAGGGTCCGAGACTGGCCGACGAGGAGTTTACCGGCCAGGAGATCGAGATGGCGGAGGCTCTGTACGCCGACTCGGGCGGCTTCCTTACGGCTGACGGAACGATGACGCTCGCCTTCGGCCAAGTCTACGGCGGATCGACCGCCGTCTACACCGGCACGTCGCTCATCCCCGAACCGCGGGTCGTCGAGAGCTGGGGGGTTCCGGGGCTCTCCCACGCGGACCTGGCGGAGAGATGCCGCCGTTTCGCGGGGCAGAACAACGTTCACCTGCTGGAGCCGGTCGAGATCAACGAGAACAACACGCTGTTCGCGGCCGGATGTGAGCAGACCGGTTTCGAGGCTCGGCAGTTTCCGGTCAACGTGAAGGGCTGCCGCGGATCCAGCCTCTGCAACCTGGGCTGCCCGAACGCGGCCAAGCAGGGAACGGATCGCGTGCAGCTTCCGGCCGCGGAAAGGCGCGGCGTCGAGGTGGTGACGCGCGCCGAAGCGACGCGCATCGAGGAGAAACTGGTAGTCGTCCGGGTGTCAGCCTCACCAGCAGGAGGAAAAGGAGGCCCGTCGGAGTGGGAGCCTGGCGAGTACCGTGTTCGGGCGGGCGCCGTCGTCGTGGCCGGAGGAGCGATCGGCTCTCCGGCACTCCTTCTGCGCTCCGGCTTCGGAGAGCGGCTGCCTCGGCTGGGAGAGGGGTTCACCTGCCACCCCGCATTCATCCTCGTCGGGGAGCACTCGCGCGAGATCACCAACGACGTCGGCCACCCGAAAAGCTACTACGTCGACCGTGCGGTGGAGGAAGGCTATGTGCTGGAAACCTGCATGTACTTTCCCTTCGTGACCGCCAAGAGCCTCGTCGGCTTCGGCGCGACGAACGAGGGCTTCCTGCGTGCGTTTCCCCGCCTTCAGATGATCCTTGTGTTGGCCTGCGACCGGGCCACGGCCGGGAACCGGGTCGCGGTGGACTCCGGAGGAGGACCCGTCGTGCACTATGAGTTCACGGATGAGGTGGTGCGGGCCCTCACTGCGGGCACGCGGGCGTCGGCGAGGATCTTCTTTGGAGCCGGGGCCGCGCGCGTGCACGTGCCGCTGGCCAGCCCGCCGGAGCTTCTGGCTGCCGAGGCGGGCGAGATAGACGAGCGAATCCGGCCCGAGCATTTCCTCGCCGGCATGGTCCCGGTCTCGGCCGCGCACCTGATGGGCGGTTGCGGCATGGGCAGCTCCGCCGGCGACTCGGTGACCGACTCCTGGGGCCGCGTGCACGAGCACCCGTGGCTCCGAGTGGCCGACTCGAGCCTCTTCCCCGACTCGCTCCAGATCAACCCCTATTTGACGATCATGGCGCTGGCCGATCGGGTGGCCGCGGCGATCCGAGAGGACGCGATTCGATGAGGCTGACCGGGGCGCAGGCTGTCGTGCGTGCACTCGAGGACGAGGGCATCGCTCACGCCTTCGGCATCCCCGGCACGCACAACATCGAGCTCTACGACGCGCTGGCGGTTTCGGAGAAAGTCCGCCCGGTGCTGGTGACGGACGAGCAGTCGGCCTCCTTCATGGCGGATGGGCACTGGCGAGCCTCGGGCCGGATGGCGTGCGTCAACGTGGTGCCCGGAGCCGGCCTCACCCACGCCCTTTCGGGGATCGCCGAAGCCTATCTGGACAACGTCCCCATGCTCGTGCTCGCTTGCGGCATCCGGCTCGAGAGCGACCGCGCCTACCAGCTGCACGACGTCGACCAGATGGCGATCGCCGCGCCGGTCGTGAAGGAAACGCTTCGTGCCAGCCGCCGCGACGAAATCTATCGGACGGTGCGCCGTGGCTGCGGGATCGCGCGGGCGGGCGTCCCGGGGCCGGTGATGGTGGAGGTGCCGGCGGACCACTACCTGGCTCAGGACTCGGTCGAGCAGAAGGCCGCGGAGGGAGGACACCAGGACGGACCGACGCTTGAACGGGACGCCATCCTGCTCGCCCTGGAGACGCTCGAGGGAGCGGGCCGACCCCTTCTCTACGTGGGCTTCGGGGCGGCCGGTGCCTCGGAGGCGCTCGTGGAGCTGGCGGAGCGGCTCGAGGCTCCGGTGTCGACGACGATCCAGGGCAAGGGGGTCTTCCCCGAGAGCCACCCGCTCTTCCTCTGGCCCGGGTTCGGCGATGCGGCACCGCCGTTCGCCCGACGCGTGGCCGAGAGCTGTGACGTCACGCTGGCCATCGGGTGTCGCTTCTCCGAGGTGGGCACCGGGAGCTACGGTCTTCAGCCACCCGGCGCCCTGGTTCACGTCGACATCGACCCGGCCGTGCCGGGCCGCAACTTCGAGGCGGCCGTCAAGATCGTCGGGGATGCGGGTGTCGTGGTGCGGGCCCTTCTCGCCGAGCTGAGACCGAGAAGCGAAAACGAGGAGCTGCGTGGACGCATCGCGGACGGGCACGCCGAGGTGGCGGGCGCTCGCGGGGCAGACGCTCGCGGGGCGGACGGAGGGTCGGGCGTCTCACCCTCCAGCCTCTTCCGCGCCCTCCAGGCCCGCTTTCCGGCGGAGACGGTGTATGCCACGGACAGCGGAAACGGGACGTTCCTCGCCATGGAGTGGCTGCGCCTCGAGGCACCGGGCCGATTCCTGGCACCGGTGGACTACTCATGCATGGGGTACGCCGTGCCGGCCTCTATCGGGGCGGCTCTCGCACGTCCCGGCGTGCCGGTGGTCGCCCTGCCGGGGGACGGCGCGTTCCTCATGACCGGCCTGGAGCTGCTCACGGCCGCCCGGGAAGGCGCCGCCACGGCCGTTTTCGTCCTGCGTGACCGGGAGCTCGCTCAGATCTCGCAGTTTCAGGACATCGCCTTGAGCCGCCGTACCAGCAGCGAGCTTCCGGACTACGACCTCTCCGCCCTTTCGAGGGCCGTGGGAATCGACTACCGGTGCCTAGGATCGAACGCCGATATCGAAGAGGCCGTCGATTGGTCGGCTTCCACCCTCGAAGGGGGACGGCCGGCGATGGTCGAGGTGGCCATCGACTACTCGGAGAAGACGTACTTCACCAGGGGTGTCGTGCGGACGGCATTCGGTCGTCTCCCCTGGGCGGACCGCCTCCGGTTCGTGGGCCGTGCGCTGGGACGGCGCGTCCGCGGATCGCTGCCGCGGATCGATCGATCCTGATCGGGACGCCGTGACCAGGCCGCACGTGGTCTTCGACCCATCCTACGAGATAGAGATCGGCCCACACGTCTTCCCCACCCTGAAGTACCGATTGGTCCGCGACCGACTGCTCGCGGAAGATGTGATCTCGGAGCACGACCTGATCCGGCCGCAGCCGGCGTCGGACGAGGAGCTGTTGCTCGTTCATTCGCCGGAGTACCTGCGGAAGATCGAGCGCGGCGACCTGACGATGGCGGAGATCATCCAGCTCGAGGTTCCGTTCTCGCACGAGCTCGCCGCCGCTTCACGTCTTTGCGCGGGCGGATCCATTCTGGCCGGTCGGCTCGCTCTGGAAGCCGGAGTGGGGGTCCATCTCGGCGGAGGCTTCCATCACGCCTTCCCTGATCACGGCGAGGGCTTCTGCTTGATCAACGACGTGGCCGTGGCGATCCGGGCCCTCCAAGCGGGAGGAGAGGTAGGCCGGGCCGTCGTCGTGGACCTCGACGTCCACCAGGGAAACGGGACGGCAGCCATCTTCGCCGATGACGACAAGACCGCGACCTTTTCCATGCATCAGGAGTGGAACTATCCGATGGCCAAGCTGCCCAGCGACATGGATATCGGGCTTCGGGACGGTACCGATGACCGGGAGTACCTCGATTTACTCGGCCGTAACCTGCCGGCATTGCTCGAAAGGCATCGACCGGAGCTCGCCTTCTACCTCGCCGGGGCCGACCCCTATCGAGAGGATCAGCTGGGCGGGCTCGACCTGACGCTCGAGGGTCTGGCCGAGCGGGACTCGTTCGTTCTCGAGACGCTCCGCGACCTGGGAGTGTCCGTCGCCATCGTGCTCGCGGGCGGCTATGCCCTGAGCACGGACGACACGATCTCCATCCACGTGGCGACCGTCCGCACCGCTTTCGGGCTCGCCGCCTGACACCCGGGCTCGCCGGCGGATACGGCGCGATCCGCGGGCGTGTCCGCCTCAGACGCGGCCGCTGGCAGGCTGGCTGCCCGCTACCTATAGTGCGCCGTCGGCGCGAGCGTGGCGGCGCGCCGGAGGCTTCCCCAGCAAGGAGAGCTGACCATGTGGATCGTCCTGTTGATCCTGGTCGTCTTGATCGTGGCCTTCATCGGCATGTACAACGGCCTCGTCAAGCTTCGCGTTCGCGTCGACAACTCCTGGGCGGACATCGAC
>JAUWDL010000237.1 GCA_030608825.1 Gemmatimonadales bacterium | reverse complement strand
ATCGGCCGCCGCGGTCGAGCCGGTCGCGGCTGCTGCCAACACGGGTTCGACCTCAGCCGCGATGAGCCCGGTTGCGCTGAAGCCAGCGGCGGCGGAGGCGGCGACGAAGGCCACACCCGCGCGACGAGACTGCGCGTCGCCGACATCGCCGTGATGGATCAACAGGCCCAGCCAGCCGGCATACGCGACGACGACGGCCGACAGCACGGAGACGGCGATCACGAACCGCCGAAGCCTCCGGTCGCTCGCCTGAAGAAGTGAAAAACCGGCAAACGTGGCGGAGATGACGAGTAGCACGGTCGCCCAGATGGACCAGAGGCGATGGGTCATGATCGGCGATCCTCCCACGAAGGTGCGTGCCTCCTCCACATCGGCCGCCGCCAGCCCGGTCACGAAGGCCGGGATCGAGAAGAGGCCGGCCAGGAGCAGCGAGACGACGGCGTATCGCTCCAGTGCTTCCCGGTCGGTGATCCACCCGACGAGGCCGACACCAACGCCGGCGAGGGCGAACACGACCGAGAACGGCTGACTGATCTGGTGAAGGTATTCCCAGCTCATGCGGAACCTGTCGAGACGGCCGGGGTTGACAGTGGCGCCGCCGGTCGTAGGATAGCGAACTCGACCACCAAGCCCCCTTCGTCTAGTGGCCCAGGATACCTGGTTCTCAGCCAGGAGACAGGGGTTCGATTCCCCTAGGGGGTATTGGAGCCGCCGGGACAACCGGCGGCTTTTTCGCTCCCGATCCCCCTCTCACTTCCTCTCGCACAACACAGCCACTCAGTAGTCGACGGGGCGCAGATACCATTCACCGATCGCCGTCGAGGAGAGCATCGGAACCGTGGGCAGGTGTCGCTTCCAGTGCGTGCCCTCCAAGCGCTGCCGGACGACGTCGATCTTGGCGGCATCGAACCCGAACTCCGCAAGCTGGTCCGCCGGGTAGCCGCTCAGAAGATGATGGAGGATAAGGTCCGCCTCCCCGTAGCTGACGCCCAGGTCCTCCTCGTCCGTCTGTCCGTGGATCAGATCGGCGCTGGCCGGCTTCTCCACGATCTCCTCGGGGATGCCGATCGCTCTCGCGAGCTCCCACACCTGCACCTTGAACAGGTCGCCGAGCGGGTTGATCGGCGGCGTGTCGTCGGCGTGCCAGGTGAAGTAGCCGAGCAGCCGTTCGGACTTGTTGCCTGTTCCGACCGGAAGGGCGTCCAGCTTCGCCGCCTGATCGAAGAGCACGATCATCCGCTGCCTCGCGGCGACGTTCCCGCGCCGGTGATCGCTCATCCCGGGCTCGAATCGCTCGGCGTATCCGTCCACGGCATCCGTGATGTCGATCTCCCTCGTCTCGATCCCGAGTCCGTCGGCGAGGAGGAGGGCATGATCGCGGCTCTCCTGGCTCGACGTTCGGTAGGGAAGGAGGAAGCCCTTCACGGCGTCGGTCCCGAGCGCGTGCCGGCACAGCGTGGCGGTCAGGGAGGAGTCGACGCCGCCCGAGAGGCCGACGACCACGTACTCGAAGCGGCGGCGCCGGATCTCGCTGCGCAGGAACTCGACGAGCCACCGCTCGACGAGCTTCGTGTCGATCGCCAGCGGGGAGAGATCGTCAGGGCTCGGTGGCAGCGAGACGTCGGGCGAATGAACCGCGTCCGGTATCTCGATCACGCCCTCCCGCTCTCCGCTCATGAGCCGCCCTCGGGCTCGTGGCCGCTCGGCCGCCCGCCCTCGGTCCCTCGCGGACGGTGAAGAAGCAAGCCCGGCAGCGCTCGCTCCAGGTCGGCCAGCAGCGGCCCTCCGACGCGTGCCGCGGAGATCTCGCGCAGATCCAGGCGCATCCCGAGAAGCGCCTCTTCCCATAGGGGGGCGCGAGCGATCGCCTCTCCCCCGGGTCCGAAGACGACCGAGCCTCCCGGGAAGGCCTTGCCCCCTTCGAAGCCGAGAATCTGCACGGCAGCGACGAAGACGCCGTGCTCCTCCGCGATCGTCCGGAGGACACGGTCCCATCGCACCACGTTGCCCGGCACGCCGGGCCCCGGCTCGAAGCCGCGGGCGGGCGAGGCGCTGGGGACCAGGATCAGCTGTGCGCCGTCCAGAGCCGCCAGTGTGCTCGATATGGAATGGAACACGTCCTCGCAGATGAGGATCGCGGCACGTCCCCAGCTCGTATCGAACGCTCGGACCGTGTGGCCGGGGTCCACGAAGCGCTCCTCCTGGAAGACGCCGTAGGTGGGCAGAAACACCTTTCGGTGGACATGCAGGATCGCCGGATCCTCACCCAACCGGGCACAGAGCGCGGAGTTGTACACACGGTCGCGGTAGAGCTCGAAGAAGCCGATCACGACCTCGAGCGGCGCGTCGTCGGGGCGGGCGGCACCGGACAGATACAGCCCGTTCAGCCTCTCGAGCATGCGCTCCGCCGTCATCGCGTGCTCCCGCACGCCGCCTTCGAGGAAATAGCCGGTGAGGGCGGTTTCGGGGAACACCAACATGTCGGGCCGCGGCGTCATGGCCTCCAGGCGCTCGAAAACCCGGGCGGCCTCGGCCAGGCTCGCTTCCACGTCCGCCTTGACCGGACGGAACTGACAGATGGCGAGGTTAAGCTTCATTGGAGCAACGTCCGATGCTCCGAAATGCATGTCAACTTGCGTGGCTCCACGCATTCCCCTATTCGACTTCCATGCTCTCCGGCGCTGTCGCTCGCGGCTTCACCCTTTTCCTGCTCGTCGGCCTCCCGCTGATGGCTGCCCGGAATTCGCGGCTGGAGGAGCACGTGGAGGCCATCGATGCCGCCCGGCCGGCGCTCTATCTGTCTGCCGCTCTTACCCTTCTCCTGATCGCGGGTCTCACGGCAATGGTCGCCGCCTGGCAGGCCATCACACCCGAACAGCTGGGATGGACGGTGGGCCAGCCCGCCGTGGAGCTCGGCTGGGGCCTGGCGGCTGCGGCGGCCGGCCTCGGCATTGCCTGGCTGAGCGGCCTGATCGGGCGCCGCGCGGGCCTGGAGGAGAGCCCCCTGCTGCGTCTTCTCCTACCCCGCACCAGTACCGAGCGTCGCGCCTTCCTCGTGCTGGCGGGAATAGGCGCCGTATGCGAGGAGTACATCTATCGCGGGTTCGCCCTGCATGTCCTCGCGGACTGGACCGGTCAGCAGTGGGGAGCCGCCGCGCTGACGTCGATCTCCTTCGGTCTCGCGCACGGCTACCAGCGTGTGAACGGGATTCTCCGCTCGGCCGGTCTCGGGATGGTCCTGGCGGTCCCGGTCCTCTGGACAGGAAGCCTTTTTCCCGCCATCCTCGCGCACTTCTGGATCAACGCCGCGATGTCCTCTCCCGCGTCGCGTTGGCTCCTGGCCGACGTTCGTGCAGCCGACGTCGGAGCCTCGGATGTCGGTTCAGCCGGGGAGTCGACGGATCGAGAGGACGATTCCACCGATTCCACGCGCGGGGATGGTACGTGAGGCCACACAAGCTCGCCAGGCCGGCCCTGGCGGCCCTGCTGACGCTCGCGACGGCGGGCATCGGAGCTGACCTCCTGGCCCAGGAAGCCGGGGAGGGGCAGGAGGATGCCGGCACGAGGGAGCCGCCGAAGCTCCGGATCGAACCGATCGGACTCGTGCGGGCCGGCCTCCGCGTGGAGCCGGAGG
>JAUWDL010000299.1 GCA_030608825.1 Gemmatimonadales bacterium | reverse complement strand
GGAGGCGGTCGAGCCGGACCGGCGTCTGAACCTCGTCGCCCCGCTTCTGACGGATGCCGCGCGAGCCGTGCGCATCGAGGCCGGACGCGTCCTGGCGCCCGTCCCGCCGGAGGTGCTCACGCCGGCGCAGCGCGTGGAGCTCGACCGCGCCATCGGCGAGTACGTGGACGCTCAGCTCGCGAACGCCGATCATCCGAGCGCTCACGTGAATCTGGCGCTTCTGGAGGCGAACCGGCGGAATCTCGCGGCGGCCGAACGAGAGCTGCGGACAGCGATCCGCATCGGACCGCACTACGTGCCTGCCTACGTCAACCTGGCCGACGTCTACCGCGTGCTGGGACGCGATGCGGAGGGGGAGGCTTTGCTGCGGGAGGGGCTGGCATTGCTGCCTGGCGAAGCGGCTCTTCACCACACCCTCGGACTCGTATACGCGCGGCAACAGCGCTGGGACGAGGCGCTGACGGAGCTGTCGCTGGCGGTCGAGGCGGAGCCGGAGAACGTGCGGTTCGCGTTCGTCTACGGGATCGCCCTCAACTCGGCCGGCCGGTCGGCCCAGGCCGTCGAGTTGCTGAGAGCTTCGCTCGATGGGGCTCCGTGGGATCGCGATCTGTTGATGGGCCTCTCCACGATCCACCGCGACCGCGGACAGCTCGGAGCCGCGCTCGACTACGCCAGGAGGTTGGTGGAGGCCTGGCCCGAGGATGCGGGTGCCCGTCGCCTGCTTTCCGAGCTGGAGTCCGCTGATGGCTGACGACCGCCTCCGGCCGCCTGTGCTTCGGCCACGTGCGCTCAGGCTCATGCCCCTGGCCGCTCCACCGCTTGCGCTCTTGCCGCTGCTGCTGGCGTTGCTGGCGGCCCGACCGGCAGATGCAGTCGGGCAAGCGCTCCCGGAGCTGACTCCGGGAACTCGCATCCGCCTGCACCCGGAGTCGGGTTGCCCCGAGTGCTCGGTCACGGGCCGGCTGGAGTTCCTCGAGGGGGGCCGACTCGAGCTCCGGGTGGACGAAGAGCTCTTGTCGTTCCCGCTGGATTCGATTCGGGCCCTCGAGGTGAGTCGCGGAAAGAGCTGGGTGCCGCCGGTAGTTGGCGGTGTAGGCGGGTTCTTCGTCCCCACGGGGATCTTCCTGGCGGTTTTTTGCAGCGATCCGGACACGAGCTGCGACGGCCAGAACGTCGCCATAGTCTCCCTCGTTGTGGGCGCTCCGGTCGGAGCGATCGGGACGCTGATCGGCTTGCTTCTCGCCGACGAACGCTGGGAAGAGCTGCCCCTGGACCGTCTGGGCGTCGCGGCCGGTCCTGGCGGGATTGCCCTCCGGCTTTCGTTCTGAAATCGTCCTGAAGTCGTTCCGAAAACAGAGGGCCGCGTCAGTCCAGAATCTCGGTGCGGCTCGGCGAGACCATTCGGTAGCGGGTGCCGCGCCAGGAGATCTCCCGCGTGACCGCCGAGCGCAGGAATCCCGACAGGGAGATCAAGGAGGAGAGCGGCGTCGCGAACAGGTAGGCGGCCCGCCACCTGCTGAGCTGGCCGCCGGCGTCGGGGAATAGCTCCATGACCCCGCGCAGCCTCATCCAGCCTTTCACGCCGCGCGCCGCCCAGGCCGTGGCCAGAAGCACCGCCAGGAGGAGGGGCCGAGAGGCGGAGTCCGAGGTCGCCAGGCCGGGCGTGGTCGGGCCGGCCGCCGCCAGGCCGGCTGCGGTCAGCACGGCCAGCCCGCCCCAGAAGGTCAGGTTGCCGAGCAGCTCGCCGGCCAGCCCCACCCGCCAGAGGACGGGCCGGTAGACCCGCGTGATCGCGAGCTGCCGGAAGCTCCAGTCGCACAGCTCCCGCATCGAGCAGTCCGCGTAGGTGAAGCTGAGACAGCGAGGCACGAACCGAATCGTCAGCCCCAGATCCTCGACCGCGCCGGTGACCGCGTAGTCGTCGCTCAGCGCTCCCTGCCACCGCTCGCGGATACCTGCCGCGTCGAAGGTCTCCCTGCGGATCGCCATGGCGCCTCCCCACGCGAAGGGCGGGCGTCCTCCCGTCATGAGCGAGGCGATGCCGGCGTTCCAGACGGATCTGAGGACGGACGCGGGGCCGCCCTCCACCGGGACGTGCCAGCGAAACCCCGTGCTCGCTCCTACCTGTGGATCGGCCAACGGCTCGACCAGGTCGCGAAGCCAGCCCGGGCCCGGGCGTATGTCCGAATCCCCGAAGACGAGCACCCGATCCCGCCCGCGAACCTCGTCGAGCGCATGCAGAAGATTGTGGACTTTCTGCCCCCGGTCTTCGGCCCTCCCGGCGACCAGCACCCGGCAGGGCACGTCGGGCAAGCGCGCGCTCACTCTCTGCGCGACCTCGAAGCTCGGGTCATCCTCCCGATCGGTGACAAAGGCCACCTGATAGTCCGCGTAGTCCAGCGAGAGGTAGGCCGCGAGGTTCTCCTCCAGGCCAGGATCCAGCCCCCGCATCGGCACGAAGAGCGTGGCCGGCGGCGTCGCGCCCGGCCGAGGCCCGGGTCCGCCGCGCCCGGCGGTTTCGACAGCTCCGGCGGTTTCGGCGTTTCCGGCGACGTCGGCAGCGCGGCGGAAGGCTCGGAGAAACGTTACGCCGCCGCGGAGAGCGAGCAGCGACTCGACGAACGAGATCGCCGCGAGAGTGAGGAAGACGTCGACGAGAAGGGAGAGCGTCGAGCTCAGACGACCTTGCGGCGTAGGGGGATGTCGTACAGCTGGACCCGGCGGCTGGTCTGCGCGCTGTCGTGGATGAAGCAGACGTGCGTGCACCAGCACTGGTCCGCGACGATCTGCTTCACCTCGCGCTTCATCGCCACCGACGAGTAGATCGCCCCGAAGTCGCCGCCGACGTCGCGCAGATTGCCGACGCGGCCGCGAAGCTCGCAGGCGCGCACGTCCCCGTTGTAGTCGACGACCAGGATCGACTGACCGGCGGTGCAGGCCATCGGCCAGGGGTTCGACCGTTCGAGGTTCTCCTCCTGGACGGCGTAGTAGAAGTAGAGGGTCTGGGTGTAGTAGAGCTTGTTCAGCCAGCCCTTAAGGCTGCCCCCGTTGCGCGCCGCCAGCTTCAGGCCGTAGCGCTCGTGGATCGGCTTCAGCTGCTGATAGAACGCGGCGAGT
>JAUWDL010000052.1 GCA_030608825.1 Gemmatimonadales bacterium | reverse complement strand
ATCGGCCGGCACCCGGCGGACCGCTTCCGCGCCATCGAACCTCTTGAACGTCACGATACCCGAGAATGAGACGAACCACCCGGCGTCGAGCCCCGCCGTCAGCAGCTCGTTCCCTCCGGTGAAACAGTGGAGGACCCCGTGGACGCGTCCGGCAAACTCCGAGATCAACGCCGCCGTCTCCTCGTCAGCATCCCGCGAATGGACGACCACCGGGAGATCTGTACGCTCCGCCAGCTGCAGCTGGCTCCGGAAGGCGTGCCGCTGCTCCTCTCTCGGCGAGTTGTCATAGTGGTAATCGAGACCCGTCTCGCCGATCGCCACCACCTCGGGGAGCGCGGCCAGATCTTCAAGCTCGGCCAGAAGCTCGACGCTGAAGGCGGCCGCCTCGTGCGGATGAAGCCCCACCGTCGCCCACACACCGGGAGTGGCAAGCGCGAGATCGATCGCCCGGCGGGCGTCCGCAGGATCGCTGGCGACGGTCACGAGCTCGGCGACGCCGGCGTCCCGCGCTCGCTGGAGCACCGCGCTGCGGTCTTCCTCGAACGCCTGGTCCGAGAGATGGAGATGGGAATCGAAGAGGCGCGTCATCCGCCGCGGGCTCGCCGGGCGAAGCTCAGGCTTCAGCCGCGTGCGCCCTCTGAGCCTTGGCTCGTCGACGGCCGTATTCCTCGATCTCGAGTAGCGCCGGCGAGGCGACGAAGATCGACGAGTACGTCCCGATCACGACTCCGAGGATCAGCACCATCGCGAACGGCCGGATCACCGATCCGCCGAAGAGGAAGAGGGCCATCAGGGTGACGAGCGTGGTACCGCTGGTCAGCACCGTCCGGGGCAGCGTCTCGTTGATGCTCCGGTTCAGCGTCGTCTCGTAGGGCTCCTTCCGCTTCTTCCGGAGGTTCTCACGGATGCGGTCGAACACGACGATCGTGTCGTTGAGCGAGTAACCGACGATCGTGAGGATGGCCGCAACGGTTCCGAGCGTGATCTCGATCCCCACCAGCGAGATGAAACCGAAGGTGATCAAAATGTCGTGGATGGTGGCGACCACCGCGGCCACACCGAAGCGCCACTCGAAGCGGAAGGCGAGGTAGATCAAGGTCAGCACGAAGGACATGAGGATGGCCAGCACGGCCTTGCGCTGAAGCTCGCTCCCGACCTTGGGACCCACGGCCTCCACTCGCAGCACTGTATAGCCGTCTTCGCCGAACGCCGCCGAGAGAGCGTCCAGCATCCGCTCCACCTCGCCCTGGCCGGCAACCTCCTCGAAGGTCTGCAACCGAACGAGGTACTCCCGATCGCCGCCGAAGCCCTGGATCGCCGCTCCCGCGAAGCCGGCCTCCGCCACGACGGAGCGCAGGTTCGCCGCGTCCATCTGCCCGTTGAACTCCACCTGCACCAGCGTGCCGCCGGTGAAGTCGACACCGTACTTGAGCCCTCCGTGCAGTACGATCGATGCGAGCCCGATCCCGATCAGCACGGCGGAAAAAATGTAGGCCCGGCGGCGCCCGGCCATAAAGGGGTATTTCGCGTCCTTGAATAATCTCATTGTCAGATCTTTATCGGCGCGCCCGCGGCCCGCCTGTCCAGATAGATCATGAAGAGCGTGCGCGTCACGAAGATCGCGGTGAAGAAGGAGGCCACGATACCGATCACGAGCGTCACGGCGAACCCGCGGACCGGTCCCGTTCCGAACTGGAAGAGTATGATCGCGGTGATCAGCGTCGTGAGGTTGGCGTCGACGATCGCCGAGAGCGCCGCCTCGAAGCCGGTATCCACGGCCGTCCGGGGCGTCTTCCCGGCTTCAAGCTCTTCCCGTATGCGCTCGAAGATGAGAACGTTCGCGTCGACGGCCATGCCGATCGACAGGATGATGCCGGCGATGCCCGGCAGGGTCAGCGTCGCACCGAGGCCGGCGAGCCCTCCCAGCAGCAGCACGATGTAGATGCTGAGGGCGATGACGGCCATGACGCCCGCGACCCTGTAGTAGGCCACCATCAGCAGCAGGACCAAGATGATGCCCATGGCGAACGCGAACTTCCCCTGCCTGACGGAGTCTGCTCCCAGCGATGGGCCGACCGAGCGCTCCTCCACGATGCGGATCGGCTGCGGTAGAGCACCGGCGCGAAGAACGAGCGCCAGATCCTGCGCCTCCTGGAGGCTCGACCCCGCGCCCATCTCGATCTGGGCCCGCCGGCCCAGTGTTTGGCGGATCACCGGGGCGCTCTGGACCTTGTTGTCGAGGACGATCGCCATCAGGTCGCCCACGTGCCGGCTCGTGCCTCGCTCGAACTTCCGCGCCCCTCGCCGGGTGGTCTCGAACGGCACGTAGGGCTGGTTGAACGTCGGGTCGCGTGCCGCCGGTCCGGCGTCTGCGAGGTCCTCACCGGTCAGGAGAGGCTCATCCTCGAGGACGTAGAGCGTGCGGTAGGAGTCGGCTCCACCGGCGATCGGCTCGACACCCCACTTGAGCTCGGAGCCGCGAGGAATCGCGTCCCTCACGGCGTCGAGCGCGAGGTAGCGCTCCACCGTGGGGATGTCCTGCTCTCGCACGAGGAACTGGCCGACCTGGCCGCTCTCGAGAAGCAGCACCGTGAGAGGACGAAGCTCCTGCTCTCCCGCCCCGCCCGTCGCCGCCGTGCCCGTCCCGGCTCCCGTCGCCGCCGTGTCCGCCCCGGTTCCGGAGGTGGTCGTGTCCTCCGCGGCATCAGCAGCGCCCGGCTCGGCGGCCGCCGAATCGGCGCCCTGGAGGAACTCCGGCAGGCCAGTGGGCGTCTCGGCCTCGATGATCGGGACCACCTCGAGGTTCTCGGCCCCAATCTCACGGACGATGATCCGGTCGATCCGAGGCAGCGCCCGCCGAAACTCCTCGCCGCTGCGCACGATCTTGAACTCGAGGAACGCGGTACGCTCGACGATCGCCTTTGCGCGCTCTGGATCGTCGATTCCCGCGAGCTCCACGACGATCCGCGCGTCGCCGACTTTCTGAATCGTGGGCTCGCGCACGCCGAACTCATCGATCCGGTTGCGGATCGTGGTCAGCGTCCGGTCGATCGCGTCGGCCTTGGCCGCAGCATCGAGCGTGCCGTCGGGATCATCGATCTCCACGGCCAGGTGCATGCCGCCCTGGAGATCCAGACCGAGCTTGAGCGCCGACTCCCGCTCGCCGGTCGGGCCCTCCTTCGGAAGCAAGGCCCAACCGCAGAGAAGCAGCAGCACCGCGATCACGATTATGCGTGCTCTAATTGTGCTGAACATCCGTATCTATTCAGATCTATTCAGGACGCAGGATCGGTCGATCAAAAGCCTCGGAAGGTAGTTTTCGCGTCCATCTTCCGAAAGGTTCCGCGGGCATGTTGTCCGCTTGCCTCCATCGTGCTCGATTGGGAGTTCATGTCTGAACAACGCCGGCCGGACCCACTCGTCGACATCGAGCTCCTGCTTCGCTCGAGGTCTCCCCTCATCCTGCCCCTTGCCATGCGAGAATGGGCGCGGGCCCGGACGGTGAGCACTCAGTGATCGCCGTGGCATCGAGCTGCTCGCTCGCCGCCGACGCGGGGGCCCGGCTCTCGGAGATCGGAGGCAACGCCGTGGACGCGGCGCTGGCGGGAGCGCTCGTCTCCGCCGTCACCGAGCCCGGCGTCTGCTCATTGGGCGGCGGCGCCTTCGTGATGATCTGCCCGCCCGATGAAGCGCCGATTCTGATCGACGGCCACGTGGAGATGCCGGGCCGGGGCCTGCCTGCCGAGCGCCTCGGCGGCGGCCGGATCGACATCTGGATGGAGTACGGCGGAGGGGTCTCGACGACGGTCGGGCCCGGCTCTGTGGGCACACCCGGATTGCTCGCCGCCTTCGACGTCGCCTCGAGCCGGTACGGGAAGGTCGATTGGAAGCGACTCTTCGGCCCGACCTCCGAGTACGCCCGGGACGGTTTTCCCCTCTCACAGCCCTCCTACGACTACCTGATCCACTCGGGGGGGCCGGTGTTCGGCTGGGACCCGCCGAGCTACGAGGCGCTTCACGACGGGAGCGGCGACCTTCTCCTGCGAGGCTCGCCCGTGAGGGTCGAGGGACTGGCCCACAGCATCGCGGCGATCGCGGACGAGGGGGCGGCCGCGTTCTACGGCGGAGAGGTGGGCCGCCTCATAGTGGACGGCCTGGCGGAGGGTGGCGGCGTGCTTACCATGGCGGACCTGGAAGCGTACGAGGCCGTCATGCGAGCTCCCCTGCACGTGACGGTGGATGGGTGGGACATCGCCACGACGCCCATGCCGTCGCGGGGCGGAGCTGCGCTGGCCGCGATGCTCATCCTGCTGGAAGGCCACCCGAAGAAGGGGTGGGACGAAGACGAGCTCATGCGGCTGATCCGTGCTCAGGAGGTCGTGTTTCGTCACGAGTCCGAGCTCGTAGACTCCTTCTCGGACCGCGAGGTGAGGGCGCGGGAGCTGCTCGGCGCGGCGCACGGTGCCCTCCGGGCCGCCCTGGAGAGCCCGTCCACCGTCCACACATCGGCGATCGACTCCGACGGGCTCGCCTGCTCGGTGACCATCTCGGCGGGCTACGGCTCGGGCGCCATGCCCGGCGGCACCGGGATCTGGATGAACAACTGCCTGGGAGAGATCGAGCTGAGCCCGGAGGGCTACCACGCTCTGACACCCGGCACGCGCCTCCACTCCAACATGGCGCCCACCATCGCCCGCCGTGACGACGGAGCCGTGCTCTCTATCGGCTCTCCGGGAGCCAGCCGGATCCCGACGGCAATGCTTCAGGCCCTGCTCTACGACCTGCGCCTGGACCTGCCGCTGCAGGAAGCGGTAGACAGCCCGAGACTGCACGTGGTGGTCGAGGAGGACGGGCTCCGGGTCGACTACGAAGAAGGCCTTCCCGTCGACGAGCTGGATGTGCGGCAGCGACGGTTCGACCGCTCCATGTACTTTGGCGGGGTCGCGGCCGTCCGGCTGGATCCGGATGGGACGTTTTCCCTTGCGGCGGATCCGCGAAGAAGCGGTTCCACCGCGTTGGGCGAATAGAAATAGAAAGGGCGACGATACCGGGATGACGACGGCTCTCCCTGTGAGTACGGCGCGAGCTCACCACATTGGCGCCGCTGTGCTTGCGACGGCCCTGACGCTGCCGACCCTCGGCGGCTGCTCGGTCGGCTTCCGTTCGAACGAGCCGGCCGAAGCGCAGGCGGCCTCCGACGAGGAAAAGTCGGAGAAGAAAAAGATCAAGCCGTACGCCGAGGTCGTCACGGAGGAAGCGGTCTCGGACTCCGGGATGTTCGTCGTGCACCGCATCGACGAGAAGGTGCTGTTCGAGATCCCCGAGACGATGCTCGAGCGCGAGATGTTGCTCGTATCCCGTCGCGCGAAGACGGCGGAGCGGCTCGGGTTCGGCGGCATGAAGAACAACACGCAGACGATCCGCTGGCAGCGACACGACGACCGGATCCTGCTCCGGGTGTCCTCCCACGAGCTCGTGGCGGCCGATTCCCTCCCGATCTACGAGGCCGTCGTCAACGCGACCTTCGAGCCCATCGTCAGGGCGTTCCAGATCGAGGCGCTCAACGAGGACTCGAGCGCCGTCGTGATCGACGTGACGAAGCTCTATGCCAGCGACGTCAAGATGCTCGGCCTCAGCAAGCCGCTCCGCGAGCGCTTCAAGGTGAGCGCACTGGACGAGAGCCGGAGCTTCGTCGACTGGGTAAAGAGCTTCCCGCGCAACATCGAAGTCCGCGTCGCGCTCACCTACTCGGCGGGCGAGCCACCCACCAACACCTCCACCGGCACCGTCTCGCTCGAGATGAACCACTCGATGATCCTGCTTCCGGAGGAGCCGATGCGGCCGCGGCTCTGGGATGAGCGGGTCGGCTTCTTCCGCGTCTCCCAGGTGGACTACGGGCTGAGCGACCAGAAGACCGTGACGCGCCGTTACATCACGCGCTGGCGTCTGGAGCCGAGCGACACCGCCGCGTTCCGACGGGGGGAGCTCGTCGAGCCGATCAAGCCGATCGTCTACTACCTCGATCCGGCGACGCCCGAGAAGTGGAGGCCGTACCTGAAGCAGGGGATCGTGGACTGGCAGCCCGCCTTCGAGGCGGCCGGATTCAAGAACGCCATTCGGGCCGAGGATCCCCCCTCCCCGGAAGAAGACCCCGAGTTCAGTCCGGAAGACGTCCGCTACTCCGTCATCCGCTGGTTCCCGTCCCAGACGCAGAACGCGTTCGGGCCCCACGTACACGACCCGCGCAGCGGCGAGATCCTCGAGTCGGACATCGGCTGGTACCACAACGTGGCCAACCTCGTCCGCAACTGGTTCTTCGTGCAGACGGCGGCGGCGAACCCCGAGGCCCGGAAGGTGAAGTTCGACGACGAGCTGCTGGGCCAGCTGATCCGATTCGTGGCGGCCCATGAGGTCGGCCATACCCTGGGATTGCCGCACAACATGAAGGCGAGCGCCGCCTACCCGGTGGACTCGCTGAGGTCCGCGAGCTTCACGTGCCGCATGGGCACCGCGCCATCGATCATGGACTACGCCCGCTTCAACTACGTCGCGCAGCCGGAAGACGAGGGCGTCTGCTTCATGCCCAATATCGGGCTGTATGACAAGTACTCGATCCGCTGGGGATACAGGCCGATCCTCGAGGCCGATACGCCGGACGAGGAGCAGCCGACGCTGAACGACTGGATCCTGGAGCACGCGGACGATCCGATGTACCGCTTCGGAGACCCGAGCCTGGTGGATCCGACCTCGATGTGGGAGGCGATTGGCGACGACGCGATGCGGGCCGGCGCATACGGCATCGCCAACCTGCAGCGGATTCTGGATGGCCTCATCGAGTGGACGTACGAGGAGGGCGAAGATTACGCCGAGCTGGCGGAGCTGTACGGCGAGATCATCGATCAGTGGAGCCGCTACATGGAGCACGTGGCCGCGAACATCGGCGGGGCGATCCAAACGCGGAAAACCTACGATCAGGAGGGCCCCGTCTACGAGTTCGTGCCAGCCGAGACGCAGCGGCGCGCGCTGGACTTCCTCGGGACCCAGGCCTTCGATCCTCCGACATGGCTGGTGCCGGAAGCGATCGTGAGCCGGATCGAGAACGTCGGCGCGGTCGAGCGGCTCCGGGTCCTCCAGGTACGAACGCTCGGGCTCGTGATGCAGGCCGGACGCATGCAGCGGCTCATCGAGTCCGAGGCGCGACTCGGCAGCAGCGCCTACGGCCTGGGCGAGATGCTGGAGGATCTGCGCGAGAGCGTGTGGCGCGAGCTGCGAACGGCGGAACTTGTGGGCCTCTACCGGCGCAGCCTGCAGCGCGGCTACCTGGCCCGGGCCGCCAGCCTCATGACGGAGGACTTCACCCAGCCGGAGGGCTCGCAGGCCGCAGCCTCCTTCTTCACTCCGGTGAACGTCGCCCAGTCGGACATCCGGCCGCATATCCGCGCCGAGCTGGAGACGATCCAGCGCCAGGCCCGGGCCGCGCTCTCCCGCGGCGTGGACCGTGACACGAGGCTCCACCTGAAGGACGTGCTGGTCCGCATCGAGGAGATCCTGGAGCCACAGGACTAGCTGCGTCCCGCTTTGGGGCCGGCGGAGTCCCTCCGTCTCACTC
>JAUWDL010000199.1 GCA_030608825.1 Gemmatimonadales bacterium | reverse complement strand
CGCCCTGAATCCCCACGTCTCACCTCTCGCTCTCGTCAACATCGCCCTGGCGGGAATCCTGCTGGGAGCCGCGCTGTGGCGGACGATGAGCCTGTGGTTTGTGACGGGTATTCATTTCGGCTGGAACTGGGCGATGGGCGTCGCCGCCGATCTGCCAGTGAGCGGCGTGGATGACGCCGTTCCCGGTTTCTCGCTGGACACTCCGGGCATCGAGGCGGTCTTGAGTGGATCAAGCTCGCTTACCGGAGGGTCTTTCGGGCCCGAAGCCAGCTGGATCGTGACCGGAGTGACGCTTGCCGGCATCGTCTGGGTGACGACCCGAAAGCGGCCAGGGCCAGCCCTGCGCGTGCTCGCGCTTCGGCCGCCGGCCGCGAGGCGGTCCACGGCGCGCCGGTATCGGGTGCGGGACGCATCGTGACCGATGCATGACGGATGAAGGAAGTCGAGGCTTCGCTCGGCCCGGTCCGGGCGATCAACGATAGGAGCTGAGAAGTGTCAGAGGGAGGAACCATACAGAGAGTCGGAGTTGTCGGCGCGGGTACGATGGGGAACGGGATCGCCCACGTTTGCTCGATAGCCGGCCTCGATGTGCTGATGGTCGATGTCGACGCGGGCGCCCTTGAGGGCGCGAGGGGGACGATCGAGCGCAACCTCCAGAGGCAGGTCAAGAAGGAGAAGATCTCCGCCGAGGACGCCGAGGGCGCCCTGGCACGCATCCGAACGACGACGGATCCCGCCGGGCTGAGCGACGCCCAGCTCGTGGTTGAGGCGGTGCCGGAGAAGGCCGAGCTGAAGCATGACATCTTCGCGCGGCTGGGAGAAGTGAGCGGGCCCGAGACGATCCTGGCCACGAACACGAGCTCCATCTCGATCACGGAGATCGCCTCGGGCGTGGAGAGCCCGGAACGCGTCATCGGCATGCACTTCATGAACCCCGTTCCGGTCATGAAGCTCGTCGAGGTGATCCGTGGGCTGGAGACGAGCGACGCCACGACGGGAGTCACCGTGGCGCTGTGCGAGCGGCTGGGAAAGACACCGGTGGAGGTCAACGATTTCCCTGGCTTCGTCTCCAACCGTATCCTCATGCCGATGATCAACGAGGCGGTGTTCTGCCTCATGGAGGGGGTGGCCGAGCCGGAGGCGATCGACACGGTGATGAAGCTGGGCATGAACCACCCGATGGGCCCGCTGCAGTTGGCGGACCTCATCGGCCTGGACACGTGCCTCTCGATCTGCGAAGTGCTCCAGCGAGACCTTGGCGACGACAAGTACCGGCCGTGCCCGCTCCTCAGGAAGTACGTCGCCGCCGGGCGGCTGGGCCGAAAGAGCGGTCGTGGGTTCTACTCATACGGCGAGGGCTGACGCGGGCCGATGCTGCACGCACCCTTGGGGATCGATCTAACGGAGGAGCAGCGTCAGATCTGCGAGCTGGCGCGCTCCTTCGCGGAGTCCGAGCTCCGGCCGCTGGCCAAGCAACGGGACGAGGAGGAGGATCGCTTCGATCGGGCGGTGGTGGATAAGCTGGGCGAGTTGGGGTTCCTGGGCATGTTGGTGCCCGAGGAATACGACGGGCTGGGCCTGGACATGCTCACCTACCTGTACTCGCTGGTCGAGGTCGCCTGGGGCGACCCTTCGGTAGCCGTCTCCATGAGCGTGCACAACTCGCTTCCCACCCAGATCCTCCTCAGGCACGGGACGGATGAGCAGAAGGAGAGATGGCTGAAGCCGATGGCCCGCGGCGAGCTGCTCGGCGCCTTTTCCCTCTCCGAGGCCGGTGCCGGTAGCGACGCGGCCGCCCTCACCTCCCAGGCCACGCGAGATGGAGACGGGTGGATCCTGAACGGGTCCAAGACCTGGGTGACGAACGGCGCCTCGGCCGATTTCGTCCTCCTGTTCGCGCGCACGGACACGCCGGAGGAGCGTCACGGGTCGCGCGGCATCGGCGCCTTCTTCGTCCCGACCGACGCGGCCGGATACCGCCCGAGCAAGAAAGAGCGGAAGATGGGTCTGCGCGGCTCGGAGACGGTGGAGGTCGCGCTGGAGGGTCTGCATCTCGGCCCCGAGCACCTGGTCGGCGGGCCGGATCGCGGATTCCGCTATGCACTCGCGGCGCTCGAAGGCGGACGCCTGGGCATTGCGGCGCAGGCGGTCGGCATAGCGAAGGCGGCGCTCGAGCACGCCCTCGACTACGCAGAGGAGCGCAGCCAGTTCGGGTCTCAGATCCGCGCCTTTCAGGGCACCCAGTTCAAGCTCGCGGACATGGCTGCGCGATACGAGGCATCGTTGGCGATGTTGGAGCGGGCCGGACGCGCATACTCGTCCGGGGATCCCCGCAGCCGGAGGCTCTCTTCGGCGGCGAAGCTCGTGGCGAGCGAGGCGGCGGTGTGGATCAGCCGGCAGGCGGTGCAGGTGTTTGGTGGCTACGGCTACAGCCGCGAGTACCCGGTGGAGCGACTGTTCCGTGACTCGAAGGTCACGGAGATTTACGAGGGCACGAGCGAGATCCACCGCTGGATCATCGCCGCACAGCTTTACAAAGAAAAGGACGGAGCCCTGTGACTCAGACGGACGTACAGATCGACGAATTGGTCGAGGCGACCGGCATGGACAAGCCCCAGCTATTCGACCTCTTCGCCGAGCACGGCCACGAGCAGGTCGTGTTCAGCTACGAGCCCTCCTGCGGCTACAAGGGGATCGTGGCCATCCACGACACGACGCTCGGGCCGGCTCTGGGCGGCACCCGGTTCTGGGAGTACGCGACCGACTTCGACGCTCTCATCGACGTCCTCCGGCTCTCCCGCGGCATGACCTTCAAGGCGGCGATCGCCGGGCTCAACCTCGGTGGCGGGAAGGCCGTGATCATCGGCGACAACAAGACACACTATCGCGAGATGATCATGCGGGCCCACGGCCGCGTGGTCGAAAGTCTGGGTGGGCGATACATCACGGCGGAGGACGTGGGCACCTCGGTCTCGGACATGGACTACGTGCACACGGAGACCGAGTACGTCGTGGGGATCATGGGACGCTCCGGCGATCCGTCGCCCGTCACCGCGTTCGGGACCTACCGCGGGATGAAGGCATGTGCCCTGAGGAAATACGGTGACGATGACCTGGGCAAGAAGACGGTCGCGATCCAGGGGGTAGGCCACGTCGGCTACTATCTGGCCCGCAATCTGGCCGAAGAGGGGGCGAAGCTGATCGTGACGGACATCGACCAGAACCGGGTCGATCGAGCGGCCGACGAGCTGGGCGCCGTCGTCGTGGAGCCGGATGAGATCTACGACGTGGAGGCGGACATCTTCGCTCCCTGTGCCCTCGGGGCCGTTCTGAACAGCCGGACGATTCCCCGGCTCCACGGGGATATCGTCGCCGGCGCGGCGAACAACCAGCTGGAGACCGAAGAGGACGATGACCGCCTTCGGGAGCGCGGCATCCTCTACGCGCCGGACTACGTGATCAACGCGGGCGGCTTGATCAACGTGTACTCGGAACTCGTCGGGTGGACCCTGGATCGCTCGAAGCGAAAGGCCGGCGAGATTTACGGCGTCCTCTCGCGCATCTTCGAGCTGGCCGAAGACGAGGGGATCACGAGCGCCGAAGCGGCGGATCGATTGGCGATGCGGAGGGTCGAGCAGGTCGCGAGACTTCACCGGTCCCACGTCTGAAGCGAGGTCGAAACCCCTGCCTAGCGAGCGACGATGAGCGAGCCACGATACGGAACGGCGACCACGGCACCGTCGTGGCCCACGCCGGAAGGCATGCTGGCCGAGACCGATCCGGAAGTCTACGAGGCCATCTGCGGTGAATCGGACAGGCAGCGTCGTGGCCTCGAGCTCATCGCGAGCGAGAATTTCGTCTCGCCGGCGGTGCTGGAGGCGATGGGCTCGGTGCTGACCAACAAGTACGCGGAGGGCTATCCCGGGAAGCGCTACTACGGCGGCTGCGAGTACGTAGACCGGGTCGAGAGTCTCGCCCGCGAGCGCGCCAGGGAGCTGTTCGAAGCCGATCACGCGAATGTGCAGCCGCACAGCGGATCGCAGGCCAATATCGCCGCCT
>JAUWDL010000095.1 GCA_030608825.1 Gemmatimonadales bacterium | reverse complement strand
ATCGGCCGTTATGGTGGCGGTCTGACCGATCGACAGCCGACCCACCCGGTCGGCACGGACGTAGATGCGGACCCACCGATCGTCCGGGTTCATCAGGGTGAGCACGGCCGCCCCGGCGAAGACGATCTCGCCGGGCTCTCGGTGGCGGATGGTGATCAGGCCGGCGTTCGGGGCCGTGATCTGCGCGTATTCGAGTAGGGCTTCGACCCTCTCCACCTCGGCCTCCGAGGCCGCGAGCGCGGCACGCTGGGCGGAGATGCGCTCCGAGCGAGTTCCGCTCTCCAGTAGTCTCAGCCGCTCGCTCGCCCCCTGCATCTCCGACTCTGTCACCGTCGCGACCGTCTCTCGATCATCCAGAGCCTGTTCGCTTATGGCGCCGCCCTCGTACAGGCTCCTCGCCCGCTCCAGATCCCTCGTCGCGTCCAGCCTCCGGCGCTCGGCGGCCCGCAGCACCGCCCGGGCCTGCTCGATCTCTTCGCTGCGGAAGCCCTCGGTAAGCTCCTCGAGCGTCGCCCTGGCCGCCTCGGCGCGGGCCCTCGCCACCGACAGGGCCGCGGCCAGCTCGCGCTGATCGAGTACCGCGAGCAGCTGGCCCTCGGAGATCCGGTCTCCCTCGTCCACGGAGATAAGCTCGATCCTCCCCGCCGTTCGGAACCCGAGGTCCGATTCGCGGGCCTCGACCGTCCCCGCGGCCAGGATCGCCGTGTCGGGCCCCTCCGCGCGCAGGAGAAGCCAGGTCGCTCCCGCCGCGATGGCGAGAAGAAGGGCCAGAACGGGGGCACGTCGTCTCATCGGAGACCCCCTTCATCCCCGCCGCGGGCCGCGAGTCCCTCGACCACGAAGCGAATCGCGTTGTCCACGAGTCGATCGCGGGCCTCCGGGCTCTCGAAACGCACCGCGCCCGCCTGCTCGAGCACGGGTCGCACGAGGTTGAGGGCGACCGGTTGGGCCGCTGTCGCGAGCGCGAGCATCATCGGGTCGCCCTCCCGGATCTCTCCGGCCGCCTGGCCTTCCCGAATCAGTCGGCTCAACGCCCCGAAGTTCGCCTGAAACGTGACGAGGACGGCCTCCGGGATCGGTTCCTCCGTCGAGAGCTCTCGAACCATCAGCCCACGCAGCTCCGGGTGCTCGTAGAGGTGCTCGAAGAACGCCCGCACGAAAGACTGCACCCTCTCCAAGGGCGAGCCGGCGCTGTTTGCCGCGACTCGAAGGCGCTCCCGGAAAGGCGTCAGCGTCTGCTCAAGCACGGCGTCGTACAGCGCCGCCTTGGACCCGAAGTGATAGGTGATGGCTCCGAGGTTCGCCCGGGCCGCCCCCGTGATGGCCCGAACCGACGCGCCCTTGTAGCCGTGCGCGGCAAACAGCTGGCGGCCGGCGCTCAGCAACGCCTCTCTCGTGCCGGAGCCCATCCTGAGTTCATTCATACGTTTGTATGATACCCAAGGGACCCCTTCCCGTCAAGCGCTGGAGACCCCGGGAGCCGCGTCGGTCGACCGCCGGCCGGGTTATCCATCGACGGATGCCGACCGATGCCGCGCATGCTATTCTCTTCGCCATGCAACTGGCGCCAGAAGGCCCGATTCGCGAGGAAGACAAGCTGGGCAAAGCCTACGATGCGCGGCTGATGCGGCGCCTCCTCGCCTACATCCGGCCCTACCGCGGAAAGGTCGTGATAGCGGTCGGGATGCTCGTTCTCGCTTCGGGACTCGAGCTCGTCGGCCCGTGGCTGACGAAGGTCGCGATCGACGATGCCATCCCGAACGCCGACTACGGCCTCTTGGCCAGGCTGGCGATCGCGTTCGCTCTGGCCTTGACCTTCTCCGCGGCGCTCGAGTACGGCCGGACGTTGCTGACGACCTGGATCGGGCAGCGGGTGATGAAGGACCTGCGGGGCGAGATCTTCGGGCACCTGCAGCGGCTGCAGCTCTCCTACTTCGACCGGCATCCCGTCGGCCGAATTATGACCCGGGTGACGAGCGACGTCGAGGTTCTCAACGAGATGTTCACTTCCGGCGTCGTGGCGATCTTCGGCGATATCTTCACGCTTCTCTTCATCGTCGGCGCGATGCTGGCCCTCGATTGGCGGTTGGCCCTCGTCACCTTCGCCGTCCTCCCCGCCGTCTTCCTCTCCGCCTGGCTGTTTCGGACCAGGGTGCGGCAGGCATACCGGGACATCCGACTTCGCCTGGCCCGGATCAACGCCTTCCTTCAGGAGCGCATCAGCGGCATGTCGGTCATCCAGCTCTTCCGGCTGGAGCGGTCGAGCATGGGACGCTTCGATGAGCTCAACCGGGATCATCTCGACGCACACCTGCGGTCGATCACGTACTACGCGCTCTTCTTCCCGATCGTAGAGCTACTGGCCTCCGTCGCCTTGGCCCTGATCATCTGGTACGGCGGCGGTCAGGCCCTTCAAGGCGCAGTCACGATCGGCGTCATCGCGGCTTTCCTCCAGTACGCGCGGAGGTTCTTCCGGCCGATCCAGGACCTCTCGGAGAAGTACAACATCCTCCAGAGCGCGATGGCGAGCTCGGAGCGAATATTCCGTCTGTTGGATGAAGAACCGGAGATCCAGGAATCCGGACGTACCTCGCGCCACCCCCTCCGGACGCGCGGACGGATCGAGTTCGAGAAGGTCTGGTTCCACTATGGAACGCTGCGCACGCCGGCGGCCCTGGAAGCTGTCGAGGGCGCGTCGCCCGCCGCCGAACTTGATCGCGAGCGGCCGAGAATAGCCCTGGAGGAGCCGGAGGTCGTGGAGCCGGAGACGCCCGAGGCGGTGGATGTCGAGGTGTCGGAGATCTCAGGGCTCGCGGAGCTGGAATTGGCGAACGCGGAGCTGGAGGTGGCGAACGCGGAGCGCCTCGGGATCGAGCCGATGGCGGAGGAGCCCGCCTGGGTGCTGGAAGATGTGAGCTTCGTCGCCGAGACGGGCGAGCGCCTGGCGATCGTGGGCCCCACGGGCGCCGGCAAGTCCACGATCATCAACCTGATCATGCGGTTCTACGAGGCCCAACGAGGGCGGATCCTCCTGGATGGAGTGGACATCCGCGAGATACCCACGCGCGAGCTGCGCGCCCACATGGGGTTGGTGCTGCAGGACGTGTATCTCTTCTCCGGCTCGGCCGCGGACAACATCAAGCTCGACCGACTACAGGTCACCGACAGGAAGATGCGGGAGGCGGCCGAGCGCGTGGGGGTCGACCGGCACATCGAACGTCTGCCCGCGGGATACCGCCAGGAGCTCGGCGAGCGTGGCAGCAGGCTCTCGGTCGGCGAGCGTCAGCTCCTCAGCTTCGCTCGCGCTCTCGCGGGAGACCCGCAGGTGTTGCTGCTGGATGAGGCCACCAGCTCCGTCGACTCCGAGGTCGAAGCTCAGATCGAGCGGGCGCTCGAGGAGTTGATGAAGGGGCGGACGAGCATCGTCGTGGCGCACCGCCTCTCGACCATTCAGAATGCCGACCGCATACTCGTCATCCATCACGGCCGCATCAAGGAATCGGGCACCCATCAGGAGCTGCTGCGGCGCGGAGGGCTCTACGCGCGCCTCCACAAGCTCCAGTTCACCGCTCCGGCCGGAGCCCTCCCGTGAACGAGCTCCTCGACGCGATCACGCAGATCGATACGCGCGTCGTGCTGGTCGCCGCGCTTCTCGTTCTGGACGTCTGGGCGATCGGCATGACGCTCGCCTCGGACGCCGGTCGGAAGGAGAAGGTCCTGTGGTCGGGCATCGTGATCCTCTGCCCGATCTTCGGCTGCCTGTTCTGGTTCAGCCTGGGCCCGAAGCCGAACCTCATCGGCACCGGACCGTCGAGCGAGCTCGGCGCGGCCGATTAGCCTCCTCACGTGAGATACATCGGCAACAAGACCCGCCTCGTTCCCTTCATCCTGGATGTCGTGGGTGACGTGCAGCCCGATGCCGGCGTCGCCTGCGATCCGTTCGCGGGCACCGCGAGCGTGAGCCGGGCCCTGAAGGACCGGGGATGGACGGTGCGCTCCGGCGATCTCATGGCATTCTCGTATGCGCTCCAGGTGGCGCACGTCGAGCTGGACCGCACCCCTCGCTTCCCTGCACCCTTGATCGAGGATGCCGAGGAGACGGGTGCCGAGCGCTGGCTCTCCTACACCAGGCTTCTGGCCCACCTGAACGGTTTGCCCCCTCGGCACGGCTTCATCAGCGAGAACTACTCGCCGGCCGGCCGCGCCGGCGCCCGTCATGGTCGGATGTACTTCACGCCTGCCAACGCGGGCGCAATCGACGCGGCGCGGGAGCAGATCGCCGCCTGGTCGGAGGAGGAGCGTCTTGACCCGGCACGCAGCCAGTTTCTGATCGCCACGCTCGTCGAGGCGGCCGATCGCGTGGCGAACACGACCGGCGTATACGCCTCGTTCGTGAAGTCGTGGCAGCCGAACGCGCGCCGACGGCTGGAGCTACGACCGCTGAAACCAACCCCACGACGGAACGGTGGGCGCCCGAGCACCGCGTACCTCGGAGAGGCGGAGGAGCTCGTCGCGTCGGTCGGGACGGTGGATCTCCTGTATCTGGATCCGCCGTACAACGAGCGGCAGTACCCCGCCTACTACCACGTGCCTGAGGTCATCGCCGCCGGCTGGAGCACACCGCCCGAGCTCCGGGGCAAGACCGGGCTGATCCCGGACGAAGCGCTCCGCTCGGACTGGTGTCGCCGGGCTCGGTGTGAAGACGCTCTGCGAACGCTGATCGACCGGGCGGACGCCAAGCACATCCTGCTCAGCTACAACGACGAGGGGCTGCTGGCGGCCGAGGTCATCGCGGCCGTGTTCCGCGAGACGGGAGACGAGGACAGCTATCGGAGAGCGGACGTGAAGTACCGGCGATACCGGAGTGACGGGGATGGCCCGTCCCGGACCTACCTGCGTGACCGGGTCCAGGAGCAGCTGCACTACGTCAGGCGGACTTGACCGAGCGATCCGGTAGAGCTCAGACGCCTCCGTCCCAGTCCTCGTCAAGGTCTTCGGTATCGAAGCCGCGCTTCCACTCCTCGAGCAACTCATCCTCGCGCGAGCTGGCGTCGCGCACGACCCGCCGCGATTCCCGTTCGACGGGATCCTCGATCGGAAGAAGCCGCTCCGTCACGCGCACCTCGTAGTCGAAGAGAACCTGCCGGAGATCCCCGAGACGCCGGAGAAGCAGGGGGATGGCACGCAGAAGCGCCCCCTCCTCCTCCAGCCGCCTGATGAGATTCGCAAAGTGGAGCAGTGCGGCTCTGACCGTATCCGCGTCAGGCGGACGTGCCCTGCCAGGATCCTCGGCCATCCGTGGAGCCCTCCCGTATCGAATGGAACCCGCGCCGCACCGCACGGCCGGACGCCCTGTTGCACGCCATCATCGTGAAGCATCCACGAATACCCGCAGGGCGATGCCCGGTTCGGCCCCTCGGAGGCCGGGATCTCGCCGGAGGCGGCGAAGGTAGGAGGAAGCATGAGCCCATTACCTCGAGTGGGAGGCTCCACCTTCACGGTCCCGGCGACGTGCCTGGCGTTCCTGCCGGCGATACTCGGAGCGTGCTCGCCGGGCTACGTCCTCCGAGCGGGCTGGGAGGAGGCGAAGATCCTCCGGGACCGCCGCCCGATAGCGGATGTGGTGCACGACACGACGACCGCGCCGGAGATGCGCCAGAAGCTCCGCCTCGTTCAGAACGCCCGTGCGTTCGCGGTGCGGGAGCTGGAACTCGACGCCGGCGAGAGCTTCATCAGCTACGCCCGGGTCGAGTCCGACACGCTCCTTCTGGTCGTTTCGGCGGCACCGGAGCTTCAGCTTACCTGGAAGACCTGGTGGTTCCCGATCGTGGGTCGCGTTCCCTATCGAGGTTACTTCGATTTCGATCGGGCTCGCCGCGACGCCGAGGTTCTCGAGGAACAGGGTTACGACGTCTGGGTGCGACCCTCGTCGGCCTTCAGCACGCTCGGTTGGCTGCCGGACCCGATGCTCTCGACGACTCTGAGAGCGGACAGTCTTGCGCTGGTGGACACGGTGATCCACGAGATCACCCACACGACGTTCTTCCCATCCGGTCAGGCACACTTCAACGAGAGCTTCGCCAACTTCGTCGGGCACCGGGGCGCTATCCAGTTCTTCTGCGAAGCGATGGATGACGAGAGCCGCTGCGGCCAAGCTCTCGACCGGTGGCACGATACGAGGATCTTCGGCCGCTTTTT
>JAUWDL010000059.1 GCA_030608825.1 Gemmatimonadales bacterium | reverse complement strand
CGGGCGGGACCGGACGGGCGATCGAAAGACGCTGCGGAGGTTGGGAGCGGAACTCGGCTTTGACGTCGATGTGGTGTCGCCGGTCACCGCAAACGGCGCCCGCGTCAAGTCCACGAGAATCCGGGAGCTCGTGAGGCGTGGAGAGGTCGAACGGGCCGCTCTGGCACTGGGCCGTCCCTACTCGCTTCGCGGTGTCGTGGTGCACGGTCTCGGCCGAGGCCGACAGCTCGGCTTCCCGACGGCGAACCTGCAGGTCCCGGAGGGAGGGAAGCTGGTTCCCGGATCGGGGATCTACGCCGTCCGTGCGAGCCTCGGCTGGAAGATTTGCGACGGGCTGCTCCATCTGGGCCCGAGACCGACGTTCGCGGGGTCGCCTCCTTCCATCGAGCTCTATTTGCTCGATTTCGAGAACGATATTTACGGCGAGAGCGTGCGCGTCGACTTTCTTTCACGACTCCGGGATGTTCGCCCGTTCGCGTCGGCGAAGGAGCTCGTGCGACAGATGCGTGTCGATCGGGAGCAGGCGATGCACTTCTTCGCCGAGCGGGCGCGCCGGGACGGCGACGGCCGAACGGTCGGCGAGGATGAGGGCGGTCGGGGTTGCTGATGTTTACAGAACCGCCCAATCTCGGTAAATTCTCGGGCTTTGCATCTTGGAAGACAGCGACAGAAGAGGGACGAAAGCGAGACATGGCATCTGGAAACACGGATACGGCCAGCATCGTAGAGAAATTCGGCGAGCACGAGAACGACTGCGGATCCACCTCCGTTCAGATCGCGCTAATCACGGCGCGGATTGAAGAGCTCACCGGGCACTTTCAGCAGCACCCCAAGGATCACCATAGCCGACGCGGTCTCCTGAAGCTCGTCGGACGGCGTCGTCGTCTCCTGACTTACCTGAGGCGTAATGACCTGGAGCGCTACAGGAGCCTGATCGAGGAACTGGGGCTCAGGCGCTAGGGGGCGAAGTGGTTCATGATCCCCGAACGCGGACGTCTCGTGTCGGGGTGGTCACGTTCAGAACCTGTTTCAGATTTCGAAGATAACGCAGACAACGAAGAGGAATAACGTGCACAGACTAGAGAAGGAATTCGCCGGGCGGACGCTCATCATGGAGACCGGCCGGATGGCCAGGCAGGCGGACGCGGCGGTCTACGTCCAGTTCGGTGATTCGGCGGTGCTGGTGACAGCGGTCGCGGAACGGAAGCGCAGCCACCTTCCGTTCTTTCCGCTCACCATCGAGTACAGGGAGAAGACGTACGCGGCGGGGAAGTTCCCCGGTGGCTTCATCAAGAGGGAGACGAGGCCCGGCGACAAGGAAACGGTGTCGGCCCGGCAGATCGATCGACCGCTCAGGCCCCTGTTCCCCGACGACTACCGTAACGAGACGCAGGTCGCCTGCTTCGTGATCTCGGCCGATCAGGAGAACGATGCGGACGTCCTGGGCATGCTCGGCGCATCCACGGCTCTCTCGCTGTCGTCGATTCCCTGGGATGGGCCGATCGCCGGCGTGCGGGTCGGCCGGGTGGAGAGCGAGTGGATCGTCAATCCCACCTTCGAGGAGCTCGATTTCTCCGACATGGACATCGTCGTGGCCGGCTCGGAGGACTCGATCGTCATGGTCGAGGGTGCCGCTCTGGAGATCAGCGAGGAGGAGTTCGTCGAGGCGCTGAACATCGCGCACCCGGCCATCAAAGAGCTGATCGGATTCCAGCGCGAGCTCGTGGAGATGGCCGGAGGCGCGCGCGAGAAGTTCGAGTACGAGGCCTCCGAGCCGCCCGAGGGGCTCGAGGAGGCCGTCGGGAGCAGGGCCGCCGCTCAAGTCGGAGCGGCGCTGCGAATCGCCGACAAGGCGGAGCGCGACGTCGCGCTCTCTGAGCTGCGTGAAGAGATCGTCGCAGCGCTCGAGGAGGAGTACGGCGAGGAGGTGGGCCGCGTCCGCGGGATCATTCGAGACCTCGAGAAGAAGGAGATGCGGCGTCAGATCCTGGAGGAGAGCGTCCGCGTGGATGGGCGTGGACTGGATGACATCCGCGAGATCACCATCGACGTCGGAGTGCTCCCACGCACGCACGGATCGGCTCTCTTCACGCGCGGCCAGACGCAGGCGCTGTGCGTCACCACGCTCGGCACGATCAACGACGAACAACGGATCGATTCGATCGACCTGCCGGGAGAGACGTCGAAGTCGTTCATGCTCCACTACAACTTCCCGCCGTTCTCGGTGGGAGAGGTGCGCATGTTCCGCGGGCCGGGCCGACGCGAGATCGGCCACGGGATGCTGGCCGAGAGGGCGCTCCAGTCCCTCCTGCCGCCGTACGATGACTTCCCGTACACGATTCGGATCGTCTCCGACATCCTCGAGTCGAATGGCTCAAGCTCCATGGCCTCGGTCTGCGGAGGCTCGCTCGCCCTGATGGATGCCGGTGTCCCGCTGCGTGGCCCGGTGGCCGGGATCGCCATGGGTCTCGTGAAGGAAGGTGAGGAAGTGGCCGTCCTGACCGACATCCTCGGTGTGGAGGATGCTCTGGGCGACATGGACTTCAAGGTCGCCGGCACCGAGCGGGGCATCACCTCCATTCAGATGGACATCAAGGCGAAGGGCCTGAGCGTCGAGACGCTGCAGGAAGCGCTCGAGCGAGCGAGGAAGGCGCGTCTGAGCATCCTCGAGGTGATGGGTCGGACGCTCTCGGGCGCGCGCGAGGAGATGTCGCAGTATGCGCCGCGCATCCTCACGGTCCAGATCAATCCGGAAAAGATCGGCGAGATCATCGGCCCCAAGGGGAAGACGATCCGCGGAATCGAGGAGAAGACCGGCGCCAAGCTCAACATCGAGGATACCGGGGTCGTCACGATCTCCGCGGTTTCCGCCGACGTGGGGCGGGCCGCGAAGGAGATGGTGGAAGCCATCGTGGAGGAACCGGAGGTCGGTCGCATCTACGAGGGCGTGGTGAAGAACACCACCGCGTTCGGCGCCTTCGTGGAGATCATCCCGGGCGTCGAGGGCCTCTGCCACATCTCCGAGCTCGAAGAAGGTCGCACCGAGCGCACCGAGGATGTGGTCCAACCGGGCGATGTCGTACAGGTGAAGCTGCTCGCGGTCGACGAGCGCGGTCGGCTGAAGCTGTCACGGCGAGCCGCCATGAACGGCAACTAGGCAGCGAAACTGCCCAGGTCGCCGACGGCTCAGGCCGGTAGCGCCGGAGCTACCCGGGTGGTCGAGCTGCCCGACCGGCTGGACGAAAACGTCTGGTCATGGAGAAGGGCCGACGGTCTCCGCGTCGTGGCCGAGAAGATGGAGACGGTGCGCTCCGTGACACTGGGCCTATGGGTCGAGCACGGCGGCGCCCACGACGGCGAATCGGAGCAGGGCCTCGCCCATCTTCTGGAGCATCTGGTGTTCAAGGGCACCCGGGCTCGATCCGCCAAGCAGGTCGCCCTCGAGATCGAGCGCGTGGGAGGCTCTTTGGACGCCTACACGAGCCACGACCACACCGGCTACCTGGCCAGGGTTCCGCATGAGCGCCTCGACCTGGCGATAGACATCCTCACCGACCTGGTCTACCGGCCGGCCCTCCGAAAGGAGGACCTGGAGCTCGAGCGGCCGGTGATCCTGGAGGAGTTGGCGGCGGTCGAGGACTCACCCGAGCAGCTGGCCTTCGAGCTCCACGGTCAGCAGCTGTATGGTGCCCACCCCTACGGCCGCTCGATCCTGGGAGCGGCGGCCACCGTGGCTCGGGTCGATGTGGAGAGGCTGAGAGAGCTGCACGGATTCGCCTACGTACCGGGCAACTGCGTGGTCGCCGCCGCCGGCAGACTCGACAGCGACCAGCTTCTGGAGATCCTGCAGCAGCACCTGCCCCGACCGAGCGTTCCGCCCCGAGCCGAACTGTCGCAACCGGAGCCTCGATCCTCGACGACTCGAATCGTGGAGAGATCGGGCGGCCGGCAATCTCATCTGCTGGTAGGAGCGACCTCGATCCCGCATTCGCACCCGCTACGCTACGCTCTGATCCTCGTCGAGACGGCGTTGGGAGCGGGGATGAGCTCGCGGCTGTTCCAACGGATCAGGGAAGAGCTCGGCCTGGCCTACACCGTGTACAGCTTTCACGCCTTCTACCGCGCTGCCGGTCACGTGGGCGCTTATTTAGGTACTCGACCGGAAGCCGTCGAGCAGGCCAGGGACGAGCTGTTGGCTGAGTTCCGAGATGTGGCTGAGAACGGCCTCACGCCGGAGGAGATCGAGAGCACGAAGCTGCAGCTGAAGGGTCAGCTCCTGCTCGGCCTGGAGTCGACGGTATCCCGGATGCAACGTTTGGCGGGCCTGTCGCTGTATCGGGAGCCGTACGTTACCCTGGACGAATTGGCCGAACGAATCGACCGCGTCACCCTCGAGCAGATTCACGAGGCCGCAGCGTTCTTCCACCCCGATCGACAGGATGTTCTGGAGTTGCGTCCGGTCTGAAGAACTTTCGGAGGAGACCTCATGATCGTCGGTGTCCCGAAGGAGATCAAAGCCAACGAGAACCGGGTCGCGCTCGTGCCGGCCGGTGCCGAGACTCTGGTGAGCCACGGCCACGACGTGATCCTCGAAGCGGGCGCTGGAGAGGGCAGCGGCTTCACGGACCACGCCTACGAGGCCGTCGGCGCCCGAACGATGGAGGATCGGGAGGCGGTTTGGGCGGAGTCGGAGATGATCCTCAAGGTGAAAGAGCCGGTTCCGGAGGAGTTCGGCTGCATCCGTGACGGCCAGCTGATCTTCACCTACTTCCATTTCGCGGCGGACGAGGAGCTCACTCGAGCGATCATCGACAGCGGAGCCGTGGCGATCGCGTACGAGACGGTGCAGCTCTCGAACGGGGAGCTGCCCCTGCTCACTCCGATGTCGGAGGTCGCGGGGCGGATGGCCGTTCAGGAGGGCGCCAAATACCTGGAGAGGGCGAGCGGCGGCAGCGGAATTCTCCTGGGCGGTGTTCCTGGAGTGAGCCCGGCCGAGGTCGTGATCCTGGGAGGCGGGGTCGTCGGCAACAACGCCGCGCGGATCGCCGCAGGCTTCGGCGCTCACGTTACCATCCTGGACGTCAACCTGGATCGGCTGCGCTACCTGGCCGACGTGATGCCGGCCAACGTGGATACGCTCTTCTCCAATCGGCACACGGTGCTGGAGCAGCTCCGGAAGGCGGACCTGCTCATCGGAGCCGTGTTGGTGACCGGTGCGGTGGCCCCCAAGCTCGTCCTGCGTGAAGACCTGAAGCTGATGAAGGACGGCTCGGTGGTTGTGGATGTGGCGGTGGACCAGGGCGGTTGCGTCGAGACGGTCCGGCCGACCACGCATGCCGACCCCGTCTACGTGGTGGACGGCGTCGTCCATTACGGGGTGGCCAACATGCCGGGCGCGGTGCCTCGCACCTCCACGCTGGCCCTGACAAACGCGACGTTCCCCTACGTCCTTCAGCTGGCCGGGAGCGGTTGGCGGGAGGCGGTGCGGGAGAATACGAGCCTTGCGTGGGGCGTCAACGTGGTGGACCGGAAGTGCACCTACGCCGCCGTGGCGGACGCGTTCGGGCTCGAGTACACGCCACTGGACGAGGTGTCCTGAGCGCTCTGTTTTTCACCTTTCGTCCTGTAACGCCTGCGTCTACATTGGCGGCGGCCGCACACTCGGTTGTGTGCCGTGGAGGCCGCGGACCGCGCCCTGCCGGCGTCCCTCGTCCTGACTGGTATTCAGCATGATCAAGTGGTTCAGCAAAGGCAGCCTGCTGCCAATCAACGACATCGGTGTCGATCTGGGCACCGCGAACACCCTCGTCTACGTGAAGGGCGAGGGGATCGTGCTGAACGAGCCTTCCGTCGTCGCGGTGGACAAGAGCAGCGGCACGCCGAAGCAGTTCGGGCTCGAGGCCAAGCGCATGCTGGGACGGACGCCAGCGGGCATCGAGGCGGTCCGACCCCTGAAGGACGGCGTCATCGCCGATGTGGACGTGACCGAGGACATGCTCCGCCACTTCCTCAAGGCAGTCACCTCCAACCGCTTCTTCAAGATCCGGCCTCGCGTCGTGGTGGGAGTGCCCTCCGGCATCACGGAGCTGGAACGCCGCGCCGTGAGATCGAGCGCGCACGCGGCGGGTGCCAAGGAAGTGTACATGTGCTCGGAGCCGATGGCGGCGGCCATCGGTGTGGGTCTGCCGGTAGAGACTCCAACGGGAAATATGGTCATCGATGTCGGGGGAGGCACGACGGAGATCGCGGTGATAGCTCTCTCGGGCTCGGTGGCCGACACATCCATTCGAGTAGGGGGCGACGAGCTGGACTCGGCGATCGTCACGTTCTTGCGCAAGAACTACAACCTTCTCATCGGAGAGCCGACGGCCGAGGCGATCAAGATCCAGATCGGCTCCGCCTATCCCACGGACGAAGAGCGCGAGATGGTAGTGAAGGGGCGCGATCTCGTCTCGGGCATCCCGAAGACGGTGCGCGTCCATTCGGCGGAGATTCGAGAGTGCATGCAGGAGCCGATCCAGGCGATCGTCAGCGCCGTTCGGAGAGCGCTCGAGATCACGCCCCCGGAGCTCGCTTCGGACATCGTCGACCGGGGGATCGTCATGACCGGTGGCGGAGCCCTGGTGCGCGGGTTGGACACCCTCCTGCGAGAGGATACCGGCCTCCCGATCCACGTGGATGAAGAACCGCTCACGTGCGTCGTGCGCGGCACGGGGCGTATCCTGGACGACCTCCCACGCTACCGGAGCGTGCTCGTCAACTGACCTCCTCCGACAAAGCGAGATGACGCGGCCCCTGCGATACGTTCCTGCAGATCGCCCCTCGCGAGGCCGGGACTTCGCGATCCTCGTCGCGCTCGTGAGCTTGGCGCTCGGCTTCGCGACGATCGGGCAAGAACGACAGATAGTTGTATCACAGTATCTTAGAGCGACTATTCTCTATCCGTTTCTCAGGCTTCACGGTGCCCTTGAGGAGCATGCCGTGACGGTGAAAAGCACGAGGCAGCTGGCGAGCCAGCGAGACTCGTTGGCCGCCGAGCTGGCCGCGGCCCGACGCGTGGCTGCCGACGTGGGGCAGCTCCGGCACTTGCTGGGGCTGGGCGCGCTCGACCCGGGCAGCTTCATCCTCGCCGACATCGTTCCAGGGCG
>JAUWDL010000388.1 GCA_030608825.1 Gemmatimonadales bacterium | reverse complement strand
CGCCCTGGCCGTCGCCGACCGGAGGGGCGGCCCAGAGGGCCTCACAGTGGGGCGAAGCCTCGTCTCTGCGCTCGCGGGTGGCGGATCCGGCCGAATCGGTGTCGTCCCTGCCCGTGTGCGGACCGCTCAGGGCGTAGTCGGTCTCCGAGGACATCGACTCGACCTCCGCCCACTCCGTGGAGTCCTCGTGCATGAGTGTGGAGGCCTCGCCGTCTTCGGGCTTGTCTGGAGGCTGCCGACCATCGCCGTTCCGAAACAGCCAGCCGAGCTCCAACGCTTCGGTATCCTCGGCGCCGAGCTGCTGGGCTCCGAGCCTGCGCCCTATCAGATAGAAGGATTCGGCGAACTGCCCGGCCCATGACATCGAGTCCAGCTCGCCGAGGAGCAGGCTGGTGGACTCAGCGGCGAGACTGCGTCGCGGGTCGGGGTTTCGGGGATCCAGCTCGGTCGCGGCGATCAGCAGGAGCGCCTGCTGGCCGAGCGGAGCGTTGCCGCAGAGCTCCACGACCTCCATGAGTCGGGCGTGCGCCGCGGTGTACTCGCTTTTCCCCAGCGCGTCCAGCGCCGCCTGCAGTTTGTCCGGTGCCTCGGCCTGCGGAGGCGGTGGGGGCGGAGGCAGAGCTTCCACGGCCGGTGTGGGATCCGGGACGACCGGACTCGGCTCGGGGTTCGAGCTGCACGCCGCGATCAGAATCACCGCAGAAGCGGCGAGGCCCGGATGCGGGTACGATCGGCGGCGACTCCGCGGAGAGGTCATGATCCCGCGGTTGCCCCGGCCGGCTCTACCTCTCTGCGAGCTGCCGTCTCCTCCGTGAAGCCTTCGGTCTCGCCTCGCTCATACAATCTGAAGAAAGCATCCACCACACGAGGATCGAATTTCGTCTGCCGGAGGCTGGTGATCTCCTCGAGGGCCTTCTCGACCGGCCACGCCTCCTTGTAGGGCCTCTTGTGCGTGAGTGAATCGAAAACGTCGATGACGGTGACGATGCGAGCGGACTCGGGGATCGCCTCGCCCTTGAGTCCCGCCTGGTAGCCCGTGCCGTTCCAGTTCTCGTGGTGGTACAGTGCGATTTCGGCCGCCATCTGGAGCATCGAGAATCGGCTGCCGGAGAGGATGCCGTGCCCGATCGTCACGTGCTCCTTGATGTGGTCGAACTCTTCGGTCGTGAGCTTGCCGGGCTTGAGGAGCACGGCCGAGTCGATGCCGATCTTGCCGACGTCGTGCATCGGGGCGGCGCGCCTGATCACCTCGACCTGACTCTCAGGCCACCCGAACTCCTGCGCCAGCTTGGCGGAGAGGATTCCCACGCGCTTGGTGTGCTTTCCCGTTACGTCGTCCCGGTACTCCGCCGCGAGAGCCAGGCGCTCGACGATCTCGAACTGTGCCTCCTCCAGATCCGCTGTGCGCTGACGCACCTTTCGCTCAAGCAGTGTATTCTGGTCTCGAAGGGCCAGCTGCAGGAAGCGGGTCTGGAGGAGGTTTGAGACTCGGAGCCGAACCTCGCTTGGGCTCAGTGGCTTGTTGACGAAATCGCTGGCGCCGTTGGAGAGGGCGCGCGACTTGGCTTCTCGGCTCGTATCGGATGTCAGAACGAGGACGGGAAGATGCTCGAAATCCGCCACGAGATCCGGCAGTAGCTCGAGCACCTGAAAGCCATCCAGGCTCGGCATTCTCAGATCCAGCAGGACGATGTCCGGGGGAGACTGCCGGCAGAGATCGGCGACCTGGAGAGGGTCGGTGGTCGTGATGAGGTTCTTGTAGCCTGCAGGCTCCAGGACGTGACGAAGCAGCTCGACGTTGGCGGCTTCATCGTCGACGATGAGAATGCGGGCCCCCAGAAGATCCTCTGGGCCGGCCACCCGACCAGCGCTGTCGTTTGATCTGCTGGACAAGGTCGTTCTCCAGGCTCCTGTGCCGTGATCTGACGGCTCTTTGGCTTTGTGGCGGAGCGGCCGAGGGATGCGGCCCGCCGCACCATCGCCGTTTTGAGGGAAGCATCGGCCATGCCGTTGCGGCGATGAGGGACAGGTGGTGGAGAGCCGGGGTGGGCGGATGTCCGCATCCTCTTACCTTGCCGGCACTTCGACCATTCTCGCGGCACAGGTCGTCTTGAAGCCCAAGGTGGCTGGAGAGCGGAATTCGACCGGGGACGTAGCGAAAGACCAACCGCTTCGCATTTTGCGCCGTGTTGTAGCGCGAGCGCGGGGGGGGCGGCTAATCTGCGAGCATGCAGGAATCCGGATTCAGCTTGGACAAGGCGGACGTGGAGCGGTGGCTCGAGGCTGCGTGGGCGTTCTCGCTGCCGCGTCTTCTGGAGAGCGCCGGCTGGATTGCAGCGGCGGGGCTGCTCTACATCGCCGTTCGGTGGACGATGCGAAGGGTCGAGCGTGCCGCCGAGAGGCGGACCTCCAACGTCCTGGACGACTGGGCCGCAAGGCTCGTCCGACAGCTTCTCCTTCTATCTGTCGTCTTCTTCATGCTCTGGCGTCTCGCTCTGACCTGGGGTCTCGTCAGAGCGGCTTCGGCGCTCATCGCCGTGTGGATCGTCGGGCTGGCGTTTCCGATCTCGAATTTCCTGGCCAGCCTGCTTCAGATG
>JAUWDL010000184.1 GCA_030608825.1 Gemmatimonadales bacterium | reverse complement strand
CGATCCCCGCGTCACCCGAGGATTCAGCCGCCGAGCAAACAATCGAGCGCTTGCTGGCCATCGGCGATGCACGGTCGCTCTACATGGTGGAAGGTGAATCCGGCCCGAGCGGGCCGCTCTCGCGCAACTACCTCATTGGGGAGCAGATCGACGTGGAGTTCCGGGAGGGGAAGGCTCGACGGGTGAGAGCGGTGCGGGCGATCGGCGTCTACCTCGAGCCTGGTGCCCCCGGCCCTGCCTCGCCCGGCGGGGAGGCCGAGGCTGCGCCGGCGGGTGAAGCGGGCACCGTACCGTTCATCCAGCCAGACTCCCTGCCGCCGATCCAGCCAGACTCCGTATCGCCCGCCGAGCCGGACTCGTTGCCGCCGGCCCCGACGGATTCCATCCCAGCCGGCCCGCCGGAGGGAGGGGACGCGTGACCTTCCCCTTCGACCCCTTCGCGCCACTTGATCCGGAGAGGCCTGGCGCATCCACGGAGGTCGCCGAACCAGCACCTTTCCGGCCCGAACTCTACTTCGCACCCGCCGAAGACGTGACGACAGCTCCCAGACCGCGGGTACGGCTGCGGGAGCGGGACCTCGCGATCCAACCCGCTCCACCCGACGCGGCTGCGCCGGAGGGTGCGCCAACCGCGGATCTACGAGCCGCTCAACGTGTGACCGGGGCCAGCGTCCTGAGAGCCCAGGGCCTCGTCAAGGCGTTCAAGCGCCGCCGCGTCGTGGACGACGTCGACCTTCGCCTGGAGCAGGGAGAGATCGTCGGCCTGTTGGGCCCGAACGGGGCGGGGAAGACGACCACATTCTACATGATCGTGGGCCTCCTCTCCGCCGATGAAGGCAAGGTCTTCCTCGACGAGCGCGACATCACCTCGGTCCCGATGTACCGACGGGCACGGGACGGAATCGGCTATCTCTCGCAGGAACCCTCCGTCTTTCGCCGGCTCTCCGTCCGTGACAACGTGATGGCGATCCTGGAGACGCTCGACCTCTCGCCAGAGGAGGCGGAGCGCCGGCTGGAGCAGTTACTGGACGAGCTCGGCCTCGCCCACCTGCGCGATCAGCAGGCCTACGCCCTCTCCGGCGGTGAGCGGCGGCGACTCGAGATCACCAGGGCGCTGGTCACGAAGCCGAAATTCATGCTTCTCGATGAGCCGTTTGCGGGAGTGGATCCGATCGCGGTCGATGACATTCAGCGCATCGTCGCGGAGCTGCGTGCGAGGGGACTCGGAGTGCTGATCACGGATCACAACGTGAGGGAGACGCTCTCGATCACCGACCGCGCCTACATCATGTTCAACGGCCAGATCCACATCGAGGGATCCGCCGAGCGGCTCGTCAACGATCCGAAAGCGAGACAGATGTACCTGGGCCAGGACTTCCGCCTTTAGCGACGCCGTAGCGACCCGAGCCCCCCGAACCTACCCGAATACCTCCGAACGCGCGCGGCCACGGCACCCGACTTGCGCTTGTTCCGGCCCAGCGCAGCAAGGGACGTGCCGCGGCGTGCGCAATGCCATATTTTCTTGCACAGAGCGGCAGTTGCAGCGGATCCGACCGGCGTTTCGGGCCGGGAACAACAACCCAAGAGGGCGCTTTTTCGGCGCCACCGAGAGACCATGGGCGATCCCCGAATGGGTCTGAGCCAACTACCGCGCCTGCGACAAGAGATGAAGGTCAACCCTCGCCTCTACCAGGCGATGGATCTCCTGTACATGCCGCTCCTGGACCTTCAACAGCACCTGAAGCTGGAGCTCGAGAACAACCCTTTCCTCGATCTCACCGAGCCGGAGGAGGAGGAACTGGAGGAGGAGGAGGAGACCAAAGAAGAAGCGGACGACGAGATCGACTGGGAAGAGATCCTCCTGAACGGCTTCGACGTCGGCGGCCGCCGCGCCGAGTACGAGGAGCGCGAGTTCTACAGGCCGACTCCCGTCAGCTCGCGTGACCTGTGGGACTTCCTGAGGGACCAGCTCCAGCTTCTCCCCCTGAATCCGCGGGATCTGCTTCTCGGCGAAGAGATCATCGGCAACATCGACCGCGAAGGCTTCCTCTCCTGCTCTCTGGAAGAGGTCCTCGAGTCACTCAACGGCTATCTCTCCGAGTCCGAGGCGGGCGAGGAAGAACAGATCGAGCCGTTCACGATCGAGGAAGCCGAGCGGCTGCTCGCGATGATCCAGCTGTTCGAGCCCAGCGGGATAGGCGCGCGGAACCTGCGTGAGTGCCTGCTCTTGCAGCTGCGTGACCGCGAGGAGCTCGACGGCCTCGCGTTCCGCATCGTCTGCGGCCATTTCGACGAGCTCGTGAACCACCGGTGGAGCGAGCTTTCGAAGGAGCACGGGATCTCGCCCAAGGCGGTCCAGACCGCCGCGGACGAGATCGCGAAGCTGGATCCCAAGCCGGGCCTCAAGTACGCCGAAGCTGGGAATGACTACGTCATCCCGGACCTGGTCGTCGAGAAGATCGACGATCAGTATTACGTCTTCCACAACGACACATCCCTTCCTCGCTTGAAGCTCTCTCAGTCCTACCGCGAGGTGGCACGCGACAAGAACCAGTTCACGGGCGACAACAAGGCCTTCATCGCGAAGAAGCTGAACAGCGCCCAGTGGATGATCCAGGCGATCGAGCAGCGTCGGCAGACGATGCTCAAGGTCATGAACTTCATCGTCGACCGGCAGCGAGAGTTCTTCGAGAAGGGGGTCGAGTACCTGAAGCCGCTGACGCTGCGAGAGGTGGCCGAGCACATCGACATGCACGAGTCCACCGTTTCGCGGGTGACGAACGGGAAGTACGTGCAGACGCCTCGTGGCGTCTATCCGCTCAAGTTCTTCTTCTCGAGCGGCCTCTCGACGGACTATGGCGAGGATGTTTCGGCCCGGGGCATCCGGGCCCGCATCAAGAAGTTGGTAGATGACGAAGACCCGAGGCGACCGCTGACGGACCAGGCGATCGTGGATATCCTCAAGAGTGAGGGTGTGCAGATCGCCCGCCGGACGGTGGCCAAGTACCGGGATCAGCTGGGTATCCTTTCCGCACGCATGCGCAAGAGGGTGTGACGCAGCCTCAGACGGAAAAGAAAACCTCGGTGATCGTGCCCGCCTTCAACGAGGCGGACAACATGCCCGATCTGTTCTCCGAGCTCGCCTCCGCCTTGCGAGACGCCGACCTCGACGCGGAGGTCGTACTCGTCGACGACGGCTCGACCGATGGCACTCTGGAGGCGGCACGCCAAGCCGCCGCGGCGGCCGGCCTCACCGATGCCCGCTTCCTGTCGCACCGCTCGAACCGCGGAAAAACCGAGGCGCTGCTGACCGGGGCGGAAGCCTCCAGCGGCGAGTACCTGGTTCTCTTCGACGCGGACCTTCAGCACTCGCCCGAGGAGATCGCGCGATTCGTCCGGGCCCTCGACGAGGGCTCGGACCTGGTCACCGGCCGAAAGGTGGGCCGATACGAAAAGCGCTTCGTCTCGGGCGTGTACAACTGGCTCTCACGTCTGATCTTCCGGGTTCCCGTGCACGATTTGAACTCCATGAAGGCGTTTCGCAGAAGCGTCATCGAAGAGATGGAGCTGCGGGATGACTGGCATCGATACCTGGTCGTGCTCGCTCACGATCGCGGCTTCCGGCTGCGGGAGATCGACGTCGAGCTTTATCCCCGACGACATGGTGTCACGAAATACGGTGGCAGGCAGAGAATCCTGATCGGCACACTGGACCTCCTCGCCGTATGGTTTCAGCTCGTCTTCGGCCGCAAACCGTTGCTCTTCTTCGGGATGACCGGCATCGCGCTCCTGGGCTTCGGTGCGATCACCGGCGCCATCGCCATCTACCTCCGGTTCGTGCTCGGTCAGGGCTACCGGCCGCTGCTCACCCTCGTGCTGCTTCTCGTGCTCGTCGGTCTCGGACTCTTCGTGCTCGGCTTCCTCGCCGAGCTGATCGCCGGCCTGAGGGCCGAGGTGGAGGCGCTGAGACGGGACATGCGGAAGTGAGCTCGGCCGGTCGGCTGAGCACGGACGCACGGATCGGCCTGGCTCTCGCGGGCCTGCACGTCGCCTTGGCCCTCCTTCTCTACGACCCGACGCTGTTTCCCGGAGGCGACAACGCCGGATACATGATTCTCGGCAAGGCCCTGGCCTCCGGGCAGGGCTATCGAGATATCTACCTTCCCCTCGGGCCCCTCCACACCAAGTATCCACCGCTCTATCCGCTGCTCCTGGCCGCCTTCACTCCGCTCGGGTCGCTTCAGCTGCTCAAGC
>JAUWDL010000087.1 GCA_030608825.1 Gemmatimonadales bacterium | reverse complement strand
ATCGGCGCGGTGGAGGACATGGTCTATGGCCAGGGCGAAGCGATCCTGACGGGAGGAGACTTGTTCTTCGCCTACACCGACGGAGTCACCGAGGCGATGAACGAAGAGCAGCGCCTGTACGACGAACGTCGACTGGCTGAGTTGCTTTCCTCTTGTGATTCCAATGACGCAGAAGCGGTCGTGCGTGCCACGCTGGAAGGCATCCGGAGCTTCCAGGGCAGCGCGGCGCAGGCGGACGACATCACGATCCTTGCGACGACGTATTACGGAGAACCGGAAGGGACGGAGGTCAGCGTTCTCCATCTGAGCCTGGTCAACCGGCTGGACGAGATCGACCGGGTCCAAGAGTCGTTCAACGCCTTCGCAGAGGAGCACGGAGTTCCGACGCCCATCCGACGGCAGATCAACCTCGTGCTTGACGAGCTGCTCAGCAACGTCATTTCCTACGCGTTTGAGGACGATGAGGAGCGCGAGATCGACGTCCGGATCGAGCTGTCGAGCCGCCGTCTGGCCGTGACCATTGCCGACGACGGGATCCCGTTCAATCCGTTTTCCGGCGCGCCGCCGGACACCTCGCTCTCCCTAGAGGAGAGGGAACTCGGCGGTCTCGGCATTCACGTCGTCCGCAAGGTGATGGATGAAGTCTCATACAACCGGCGCACCGACAGGAACGTGGTGATACTGGTCAAGTACCTCGACGACTCGTCGGGGCACTGAGCGACTTGCTCAAGATCAAGGGAGCAGAAATGAACATTTCGACGCGCGAGGAAGGTGGGGTCACCGTCGTCGGGGTCGAGGGCAACCTGGACACGAGCACAGCCCCCGAAGCCCAGCAGCACCTGGATGCGCTCCAGGACGACGGTGTCCAGAAGATCCTTGTAGACTTCGAGGCCCTGGGCTACATCAGCAGTGCCGGCCTTCGTGTGCTCCTGGTTACGGCCAAGCGGCTCGGAGCATCGGGAGGCAGCCTCCGCATATGCGGTCTAAACGAGACGGTAGGTGAGGTCTTCGAGATCTCTGGCTTCAGCGTGATTCTCAGCGTCTTCGGAACTGAGGAAGAGGCAATGGAGGGGTTCTGATGTTCTGATCACCCGCCGAGCGGTATGCTCTCGTGTCAGTTTGCGTCTCCCTACGAGCGACACGGTGAGCGGAACGTCGTGCACATAGAGATGCAGCTGGGAGTCGTCTCATAGGAAGCATGGACACGTTTTCGATCATCGTTGGCGACGGGCTGAGCCGAGACGTCCTCAGCCGCGACTATCCCCATCGAAATTCCCGCGTGAACATCGGTCGCCGCGAAATCGAGCGGCTCATGGGGAAGGGCAAGGCCTATGGAACTGGGCCTCTTCCGACGTTCCTCCGATTGGCGCTCGAGGCCCGGGCTGCCGGTGCCCCCATCGGCCTCGTGTTGCTGAACGATACCAGCGCGGAGGGCGAAGGCACGAAGCCGGGTCACGAGAGTGCGACGCCGGTGTTGGTCGAGCCTTTGGAGGACCTGGCCCGCGACACGCTCATCGTCTCGGGTGGGTCCGAGGCGATCCCTGCAGATGCGCTCACGAGCGCGTTCGCGCAGATCAGCGCACCGGACGGCGATCTCCGGCACGCCAACTTTCTCGTCGTCGGCTGCCATACGGACCAGCGGATTCTCAGCGTCGCCTCGTTTCTGAGGAACATGCTCCGGTGTGAGCGTGTGGCTGTATCATCGCACCTTGTGGGGAGCGCGACCCAGGAAGCGCATTTCGCGGCGTTGCGCCACACGCTTCCTGGCGCCGGGATCGAGGTGCTGCTGGATCTGGAGGAGGCGGCCGCGTATTGCGGGCTCGATGGGTCGGTGCTTCGCGCGTTCGACCGCAGGCCATGTGAGATCGAGCCTGCGGAAGCGCGAGAGGCGCTGAGCGAGGCTCAGGCGCGCATCGTCGAGCTTCTTTGCATGCACTGGACGAGCGCTCACCTGCGTCCCTTGGCCGGCGGCTTCAGCGGAAGCGCGCTCTTCCTGGCAGATGGTTGGAAAGGGAGCGCCCGTACCGAGCCGTTGGTCGTCAAGATCGACGACTTCGCCCAGATGCGCAGGGAGCTCGAGGGCTACTACCAGGTCAAGGACTTCTTCGGCAAGCACGTGCCGACGTTCGGCTATCCGGTCACCGAAGCCGATTCGATCGGAGTGGGAATGGACCTCGCGGCCATGGAAGGCCGCGCCAGAACGCTTCAGGACAACTTCGAAGAGGTCGAGGTCGAGGAGGATCTGTCTCGGTTCCTCCGCCGGCTCGAGAAGGCGCTGACCCTCCTCTCGGAAAAACTGTACGTCAACACGAAGGACACTGACTGGGTGGTTCCGTATCGCACCTTCGGACTCCATGTAGAGCAAGAGCTCAGATGGTTCCTCGAGAACACGGGTTTTATCCTCTCCTATCTGGACGATGTGGCGTCGGACCATCCCAGAGTGAACCCGGAACAGATCCAGAAGCTGCTGCGGCTCGTCGCGTCGAATGAAGATGGGATCGAGAGCGAGATCTGCCTGGCGCACGGGGATCTCAATTTCGCCAACATGATCGGCGATGACGGCGACAACATCTGGTTCATCGACTGGACCCACTGCGGGCAGGCACCCATCGAGCTCGACTTCGCCAAGCTGGAGAACGACGCGAAGTTCGTGATGAGCAAAGAGTTCGATGTCGACGACCTCGATCGACTCAGAAGGCTCGAGGAATACTTGCTCTCGCATCGCGTCCCGGCAGAAACCAGCCGGCTTCCGGAGGATCTGAAGTTCGTGAAGGCGGATCTCCTATTCAGGCGAATCCTGGAGACGGTGCGAACGATCCGTGAGACGTGCTTCGCGCTGAAGGCGACCGAGGACTGGTTGGTCTACCGGGTTGCGCTTCTGAAGTACGCGCTACACACGCTCAGCTTCGACCAGCGCCGCGACCGGGGCCAATGTGAGCTGCCTCAGCTCATGCACGCCCTGTACTCCGTTGAGGGCTTAGTCTTCGATCTCGTGGCGGACGATTTCCACCTGAAGATTCGCGCCGAGCGACCGGCCTCGTATCCGCCGCGGCAACGCATTTCCATCGACGAAGTGCCCTGGGTGCTCGACTGCCTCGAGTACGATCCTCCCTATCACGTGGACAAGTCCGTTCTAGCGACCGATCGGACGAAGAGACCCGATGGTTGGGCGGATCCCGAGGATATCGACCTGGTCAAGGGAGAGCCGAGAATTCAGTCGGCCAAGTACTCGGATGAGGATGGACGTCCGCGCAATCCTCATGGGCGGACCGGTATCGAGGGTCGTGGTCTGCTCGGCTACTGGGGACGCAATCTCTCGGTGGCCGCCATCGTCCTGCGTGCCAGCTCGGAGACTGCCGATACGGAGATCCTTCTCGGCGGCAAGGAGAGCGAGCGGGAGCTGGCTCTTCCCAACGGCTTCGTCCTCCACGACGAGGGACCAGAGCACGCCATGGGCCGCGTGCTCGAGCGCGAGACGGGATGGGATCCGCTCGCTGAGCAGGAGGTCGTCTTCGATGGATACACGTACGATCGACGACAGACGGATCATGCGTGGGTCGAGAGCCGCGCCTTTCTGTTTCACGGACCGGCGGAGGAGATGCCCAGCACGTTCGAGCCGGGTGGGGAGTTCGACGAGGTCGGGTGGTGGCCGCTCGACGCCGACACGGTCAATCGTTTGCCCTCCGATCAGGCTCGATTCGTCCGAGAGTCGGTCACCAGGCTGATTGAGACGGAGCGGCTGAACCGGAGTCTCGGGGAAGAGCTGCTGGAGGGGACGGGATAGGCCCGATGAAGCTGAACGCGCTCGAGCGTCGCTGCCTGGATGCCTTTCGAAGCGGCACGGATCGTACTCCCGGCATGGAGGGGGAGACCACGGACGACTGGATCTCGTTCGGCCTTGGTCTGCTCCTTCACTCCGGCTCTCTGATCAGAGCGTCACGTCTGGCGCAAAAAACCGATATGGATTACAAAAGCGACGGCTCGCCCGTGACGCGCCTCGAGAATCATATCGAACAAGAGTTGCGTGAGCATCTGAAGACCTTCTCGCCGGGAGCGGCGGTCGTCGGCGAGGAGACCGGCGGAGCACTTCCGTCAGCGGGGGTCGCCGTAGCGATCGATCCCGTGGACGGTACTTGGGCGTTTCTGAGCCGTACGGAGACCCTGGCGACGGTGCTCGCGGTTTTTCGCGACGGCGCTCCGTTTGTGGGCATGGTTGGCAACCCCGCCACGGGCGAGATCGGATACGCTGCCCGAGACGTCCAAACGCGCCTGCTCCAGCTGTCCGTCCTGGGCGAGGGCGACGTCGCCAGCGCCTTGCCGCTGCCTCGTCTCGATTCAGGCGCCACGCTCGTCAGCGTCCAACCCGGTCGATCGACCGCTCCGGTCATCGCGAAGCTCTACGAGGCGTGGCAGGGCGAAAGGGTCGGATTTGTCAGATCGCCTGGAGGTTCGCCGTCTTGGGCGCTTCTCGAGGCTGCGAAGGGCAACTACGTGTACGTGAACCTCTGGGGCAGGCGCCCGGCGTACGCGTTCGACCTCGCGGCCGGCGTTCTGCTCGTGCGGGGAGCGGGTGGAGAAGTCACGGACATGGACGGCGTTCCGATCGACCCTGTAGGTCATAAGGGGCCCTTCATCGCCGCGGTCGATGATGCGGCTCGCAACGAGGTCACCGCGCTTGTCCGGTCGGCGGTTTCCGGCTAGCTGCATACAGGCGCGGCCTGCGGCATATTCCTGCCCCTTGGTCGGGCATCGTTGGCTGGATTCGGACTCTAATACAGGTGTGCCATGAGGACTCTCGCTAGCCTTTTTTCTGTGTCATGCTTGGTCGGCGCCGGCGTGGCTTGCGCCCCCACGACGGATCAAAAGCCCGACGACGAGGCTGCGTCACCCCGAACTGACGTCGCGATCCTACTTGGTGAGCCGCAGGAATTGGGGGCTGGAAGAGCGCAGACGTTCGTCGAGCTCGATAGCGATGGCCACCCTAGCGTGGTGGGAGTGAGCTTCGGGGAGAGCTTGCTCGATGACCTGCCCACCGAGCCGGACGGCACGATGGCATGCTTCGATGCGGATGCCGATGGGCGCATCGACCCGAGCGGCGAGTGTCTGCTTGGCGTTCAGCGGAACCTCGCGATGCCGGACGGGACACCCGCGAGCCTTCCCTTTCAGTGGGTGGGCCTGAACTGGAACCCCGGAGGCCACCCGGCGCCCGCACCGCCGGCGTATGGCGTGCCTCACTTCGATTTCCACTTCTATCTCGCGAGCCCCGAGAGCATCGATGAAATCCGACCGGGGACATGCGGGTTCATGGTCGACTGCGAGGTGTTCGAACGGGCCCGCATCCCTGTTCCGGAGCGATACATGCCACGGGACTACATCGAGGTAGGGGCCGTGGCAGCGGGTGAGGGCAATCACCTGTTGGATTCGAAATCACCCGAGCTGGGTGACCCTCCCGCGGCCTTCACGCATACGTTTATATACGGTGCTCATGAGGGGCACATCATCTTCCTGGAGCCGATGATCGCGGCGGCGTTTATTGCCAGTCAGCCGGATGAATGCCATCCGATCAAGCTGCCAGAGGCCTGGGAGGTGGCGGGAGACTATCCGACCGAGTACTGCATGCGGTATCTGCCCGAGCAGAAGGAGTATCGGGTCTCTCTCGAAGGTTTCGTCCCGCAGGAAGGCACGTAGAGGGCGGCGCCTCGCATCCGAATCCCGCAGTGTCGGCGACCAGCCGTCTCTCGCTTCCGAGAACGCGTTCGCACGATAGTGTCGACTGTGAACGTTCTCTCATGGACTCGCGAGTTTTTCGCCCCAATACTGAAGCGACGCTCCCCGCTGGCATACTCGTAAGCCAAAACCACTAATCGTCTTACGCCATATTCCCCGTGCCATCTCTCGATGGTGCAATCTCTGCATGTCTCTTGGCCGGAGGCGGCTTGGCGGTCTGAGTCGAGCCGTGGGCGCCATCCTGCCTTTGGAGCTAGAAGAGCCATGCAGTACTCGGTCGTAAAGCCAGTCTGTGTTGTGGTCCTGGGTGTTGTCATCGCGTCCTGCTCGGATTCCCATGTGCCGACAGCGCCGCTGGAGGCCTCCCGCATTTCATTTGATGCGAGCACGCAGGACGGCGAGGAGCTGTCCTGCCTGGGAGGCGAGTCTCTCCTGCTGATCCAGGACAACGTGCCGTGGGGGGCCGGTGCGGATCAGCACACCCTCGGTGCGAATGTGACCGAGCTCATCGCGCAGGGCACTGGTTTCTGTGTGGCCAACTCCGAGGCGGCCGCAGCGATGGATCTGAGCCGTTACTCCACGGTCGTGATCTCCGCGGCGCAGGCCCAGGCCTTCTACGACAACCTCTTT
>JAUWDL010000377.1 GCA_030608825.1 Gemmatimonadales bacterium | reverse complement strand
CGAGGGAGACCTGCTGCGGCCGGGCCCGTCCAGCGTCCTTGAGCCGCCCGAGCTGCAGGGTCAGTAGCTGCGCCTTGGTGATCTCGGTGAGCATCTCGGCCAGCCGCACCTGCTGGATCTGGTAGCCGGCGATCGGCTTGTCGAACTGTACGCGGCTGGTGCCGTACTCGACGGCTTCGCGGTAGCAAGCCATCGCGGCCCCGATCACCCCCCAGGCGATCCCGTAGCGCGCCTGCGTGAGGCACATGAGGGGGCTCTTCAGACCGTCGCTGTTCGGCAAGAGGTTGGCGTCCGGCACCCGCACATCCTGCAGCGCCAACTCGCTCGTGTCGGAGGCGAGGAGGGAGAGCTTCCCCTTCTGGTCCTTGGCGGTGAACCCATCCCGGTCGGTTTCGACGATGAAGCCCCGAATCGACTTCGCGTCGTCGATCTCGCCCGTCTTCGCCCACACGATCGCGACATCGGCCATCGAGCCGTTCGTGATCCACATCTTGGAGCCGTTCAGCACCCAGTCGCCCCCGTCCTTGACGGCACGGGTGAGCATCCCGCCTGGGTTCGAGCCGAAATCGGGCTCCGTGAGGCCGAAGCACCCGATGAGCTCTCCGCTGGCCAGCCGGGGCAGCCACTCGCGGCGCTGTTCCTCGGAGCCGAACTCGAAGATCGGATACATGACCAGCGCGCCCTGCACGGAGCAGAACGACCGGATCCCGGAGTCGCCGCGCTCGAGCTCCTGCATGATGAGCCCGTAGGCGACGTTGTTGAGGCCCGCGCACCCGTACTCCTCGGGCAGGTTGGCTCCGTTGAAGCCGAGCTCCGCCATCTGCGGGACCAGCTGGCGGGGGAAGGAGCGCTCGACGTAGTGGTGCTCGATGATCGGGATCAGCTCGCTCTCGACCCAATCACGGACCATGTCGCGCACGGCGCGCTCCTCGTCGCTGAGGAGTCCATCCATCTCGAAGTAATCGACGCCTTCGAAGCTCACCTATTCTCGCTCCGGTCCAAGGGTCCTCAATCTGCCCGATACGCTCGGATCACCACGACCACCATCCCGGCCGAGAGGACGCCCCCCGCCAGAGAGCCGACCCACCCGTAATGCCCTGGGTTCGCCAGGAACACGATGCCCAGCATGAATCCACCGCCGGCCGCGACCAGCACGACGTTCCGGGTCCACCGGCTCACTCCGATCCGTCCGAGCCCACCGGACCCACCGCTCTCGCCCGATGCCAGCGTGCGTACCCCTTCACGAGCTCGCGACCGATCCTGAAGCCCAGATAGTAGGCTGCCGCGAGCGGCATCAGCCAGGCGTAGCGCGGCAGGACCTCAAACTGGCCTCCGATCACGATCCAGACGGCGAAGGGGATGACGATGCCGGCGGCGATCAGGTGTGGGACCCAACGGGTCTTCCGGTCCAGGTCGGCCGCACAGGAGCGGCACCAGCTGGATTCATCCAGCTCCAGCTCCGGGTACGGGCGGCCACACGCCCGGCACCGGGCGGAGTCACCTTGCTCCCGAAGGCGCCACGCCGCCTCCTGCTTGGTCGTCTCGCGCCGGTCGGATGCCTGCGCCATCGCTCAGAGACGCTCGATCACGGCGGACGCGAACTCCTCGGTCGACGCGTCGCCGCCGACGTCGCCCGTAAGCACGGAACCCTCATGAATCGCCTCCAATAGAGCCGCCCGAATCCGGTCGGCCAGCACGCTCTCGCCCACGTGATCCAACATGAGGCCCGCGGCGAGCAGGAGCGAGCAGGGGTTGGCGACACCCAGCCCCGCGATGTCCGGAGCCGAGCCGTGCACCGCCTCGAAGATCGCCGCGTCGGCCCCCAGGTTCGCGCCGGGAGCGAAGCCGAGCCCGCCGATCAGGCCCGCCACCTCGTCGGACAGGATGTCCCCGAACATGTTCTCGGTGACGATCACATCGAACTGATACGGGTCGAGCACGAGCTGCATCGCCGTCGCGTCGACGATCCTCTCATCGTATCCGATCCGGCCCTCGTACTCCTCGGCCACGTGGCGACCGACCTCCAGGAAGAGCCCCTGGGTGCACTTCAGGATGTTGGCCTTGTGGACGAGCGTCACGCGCTCGCGGCCGTGCTGGAGGGCGTACTCGAAGGCGAATCGGACGATCCGGTCGGAGCCGTAGCGCGTGATCAGCATCACCGACTCGGCGACGGCCTTCGGATCCTTGTCCATGCCGATGAAGTGCTCGATCCCGGCGTAGAGGCCCTCCGTGTTCTCACGAACGATCACCAGATCCAGGTCCGGGTAGCGCGCGTCGGGAAGGATCGTCTTCGCGGGCCGCACGTTGGCGTAGAGGTCGAAGTGCTTGCGGAGCGCGACGTTGATCGAGCGAAAACCGGAGCCGATGGGCGTCGTGAGAGGGCCCTTGAGGGCTATCCGGTGGGACTCGATCGACTCCAGGGTCGCCTCGGGCAACGGGTCCAGCCCGTGCTCGGTAGCGCTGACGCCGGCCAGCTGCTCGTCCCACTCGAAGGGTGCCCCGGCGGCCTCCAGGATTCGAATCGTCGCAGCGGTAATGCCCGGCCCGATTCCGTCTCCGGGTATCAGGGTCGCGGTGAGCGCCATCCTCAATCCTCTCTGAACCGCGGCGCGTACTCGAACTCCGTATGATCCTCCCC
>JAUWDL010000029.1 GCA_030608825.1 Gemmatimonadales bacterium | reverse complement strand
CCACGATCACCGGCGCGGCGCCGCCGTGCTCCAGGGCGCAGCGGCTCCCGGGCGCCAGCCGCGAGCGAAGCATCCAGCCCACCTTGGCGCTGCCGATGAAGCTGAAGAATCCGACGCGCGGATCCGACATGAGCGCGCCTGCTACATCCAGATCGGCGACAGTCAGCGCCTGACACCACTCAGGGGCAAGGCCCGCCTCGCGTAGGATCTCGACGAAGCGATAGCAGGAGAGCGGCGTCGCCTCCGCCGGCTTCACGATGACCGGACAACCGGTGGCCACGGCGGGCCCGACCTGGTGAACGATCAGGTTGAGGGGGTGATTGAACGCGCTGAACGCCACGACGACGCCGATCGGCTCGTGCCGAGTGAGCGCGATTCTCCCCTGCGAGGCCAGGTTGCGATCCATCGGGATCTCCTCGCCGGCGGACGTGCGCAGCTCGGCCACGCAGAGCTTCATGCCGTCGATCGCCCGCGCGACCTCGACGCGTGAGTCGATGAGCGGCTTGCCGCCCTCTCGCGCGGCCTCCAGGGCGAGCTCCTCGGCGCGATCGTTCATGATCGCCGCCGCTTTTTCGAGGATCTGGATTCGCTCGAAGGGCTTAAGCCAAGAATCGCGATCCCGGTAGAGCCGCGTCGCTGTGTCGAGTGCCCTGTCGATCGCATCGAGCCCGGCGGTCTCGAGCGTCTGAATCGGGCTCTGGTCGTACGGAGCCGTGACCTCGAGGATATCGGGGCCCGGCTTCGCCCCGGGAACCATGAGCGGAAGTCGGTCGCTCATCTCGCGCCTCCTCAGGTCTGGCAGATCAGCTGACCGAGCCTCTCCGTCAGCTTGAGGTTCTCCGAATAATCCACGGGGCAATCGATCACCGACACCCCCTCGTGGTCGAGCGCCTGCCGGAGGACGTGCGGAAGCTCCTCCGTGCTCTCCACCCGAAAGCCGGTCGCTCCGAAGCTCTCGGCGTAGCGTACGAAGTCGGGGTTCGAGAAATCGATGTGGCTCTCCCTGCCGAAATGCTGCATCTGCTTCCACTTGATCAGCCCATACGCCGAGTCGCTCCAGATCAGCACGACGATCGGCGTCCCGACTCGAACCGCGGTCTCGAGCTCCTGGGAGTTCATGAGGAAGCCGGCGTCCCCCGTCAGCGCAACGGCCGCCTGGCTCGGGCGAGCGATCCGGGCGCCGATAGCGCCCGGCACGGCGATTCCCATGGAGGCGAAGCCGTTGGAGATGATGCAGGTGTTCGGTTTTTCAGCCTGGAACATCCGGGCCGTCCACATCTTGTGGGCGCCGACGTCGCTGATGACGATGTCGTCGGGCTCCAGGGCCTGCCGCAGATCCCACAGGATCTTCTGTGGCTTGATGGGAAAGCCCGTATCGTGGGCGTGCGCCTCGAAATCCTCTTCGATCGCTCGACGGAGGTCCGAGGCCGGGACGCCATCCTTCGGCTCGGCGCTCTGGGCGATCGCATCCAGCGCGCTGCCGATGTTCCCCACGACGCCCACTTCGAGGATGTAATGCTCGTCCACTTCCGCGGGACTCGCGTCGATGTGGACGATCTTCTTGTCTCGGGTCGGATGCCACAGGTACGGGTGGTATTCGACCATGTCGTAGCCGACGCAGATGATCACATCCGCCCGATCGAATCCGCACGACACGTAGTCGTGCGCCTGCAGCCCGATCGCCCCCAGGGAGAGGGGATGGGAGAACGGGATGACGCCCTTTGCCATGAACGTGGTGGCGACCGGGACGTTCAGCTGCTCCGCGAACCGCACCAGCGCCTCCGAGGCTCTGGCCCGGATCACGCCGTTGCCGGCCATGACGACGGGGTATCTCGCTTCCGAGATCACGCGCGCCGCCTGCTCGACCTTCTCCAGCGGAGGGTCGGGTGGTACGGCCGCCTGCACCTTCAGCGGCACGGCATCGCCGGCATCCAGCGCGGCGATATCCTCCGGGAAGTCGATGAAGCTGACCCCGGGCTTCTCCGCCTCGGCGACCTTGAACGCCTTCCGAACCACTTCGGGCACGATTTCCGGCGCCCGCACCTGCGTGCTGTACTTCGAGATGGACTCGAACAATCGAACGAGGTCCAGGTGTTGGTGACTCTCCTTGTGCATTCGGGTCGTCGCCGCCTGACCGGCGATCGCCACCACGGGCGCCCGGTCCATGTTGGCGTCGGCGATTCCGGTCACGAGGTTGGTCGCGCCGGGACCGAGCGTAGCCAGACAGACCCCCGCACGTCCGGTCAGCCGGCCGTAGACGTCTGCCATGAAGGCGGCCCCCTGCTCATGGCGCGTGGTCACGAACTGGACGGAGCTGTCGAGGAAGGCGTCCATCATATCCAGGTTCTCTTCACCCGGAATGCCGAACACGTGCGTGAGGCCTTCGTTCTCCAGGCAGCGGACAAACAGCTCGGCGGCTTTCACGGAACACTCCTCCTGAACTGGGATTGGCGCCTGACCGATGGTGCTGTAAACCGTCTCGGAACGGGCACGGGAGCCAGGTTGTTCTGTGGGCAATCGGATGCGCCCCTTGCCTGCATGATCTGATTTGCTATGAATGAAGATAGCAAATGCGATCCGTCCTCAGTGAACCTGGAGGTGATACCATGAGTTCCAGTCCCGGAATCGGAGGTTCTGGCTTGATGAGGCGAGTCCGCCTGGTCCCAGTTCTTCTCCTCGTGGTTTCCGCATGCGGTCCGCGGGATGCCGGCGAACCGGTCGAAGAAGCTTCGGAACCCGAGGCCGAGCCAGCTGCCGCCCAGCAGGCGCAGACCCTCCCCGAGGCGAGCGCGGAGGCCGTCCTCGCATACCTGACCGCCGCGGATTTCCGAAACAGCTGGGATCTGTGGCCCGGCAAGGGCGAGAAATACGAGGGAACCGAGCCACACGGCGCGCTGCTCACCACGTACCTGAATCCGGCAGCGGCCCAAGCGGCGGCCGACGGAGCCGGGCAGATGCCTCCGGGTGCGATCGTCGTGAAGGACAACTTCATGCCGGATGGAATGCTCGGGGCATCCACCGTCATGTACAAGATCGAGGGCTACAACCCCGAAGCGGGCGACTGGTGGTGGGCCAAGTTCATGCCGGATGGCACCGTCGACATGGACGGCATGGCCCAGGGGCGCGTCGAGATGTGCATCGGCTGCCACGCCAAGGGCGCGGACAACGACTACCTGCTCACCGGGAGTATCGCGGGGCAGTAGGCGACTACCCGTCACCAACGTCGGACGCCAGAGGATGCTCGGTCGGCTCGAGCTCGAACGCCGTCCGAGCGCCGGATATGGTGGGTGGCGCTCGCCTGGGCGGACATCGCCCCGCGGGCCCTGAAGAGCGAGTCCGAGGGAGGCCCTGCCCGTATCCCTGATAACGATGCGCGGACCCTCATGCGGTGGATGATCTGCGCGGCACTCCTCCTCCCGGCCTTGGCCGCGCACGCGCAGGAACCGGTATCGGCCCAGGGCACGACGCGCACGGTGGCCGGGAGGGTGGTCGCCGATGAGACCGGTGAGCCGCTCGAGAACGTGCTCGTCGAGCTCGTGGTTCAGGGACTTCATGCTCTCACCGACTCCCGCGGTCGCTTCCGAATCGAGGGGGCCGAACCGGTCCTCGACACCCTTGTAGCCAGCTACTTCGCCATATCGGAGACGCGGCGAGCGCTGGACCTCTCCCGCCCGGACGATCAACGCGTTGAGCTCAGGCTGGCGGGAGCGCCCTCCAGTCCGGAAGAAACGGAGGTGCCGGCGGAGTCGGACGAGGAGGCGTCCGTCACCTGCTCCACCTGGTACGTGGATGCCAGGAACCGCGCCGATCGGCCGATAGAGATCTATGCCTGGTTGGGAAGTCCGGATGCCGATTTCGACTCGCTTTCCGAGACCGAGCGGGCGCGCGGCACCGGAGATCTGATCACGGTGCTGGGCGTGAGCGAGCGGCAGGGCATACGACTCAGGGCGACGTGGCCCATCCTCTTGCTCTTCGGCAAGCGAGTGACCGAGGCGGCCAGCGGGGTCCAGGACCGCCCCTTCGTCGGCTGGATCACGCCGGAGGAGCAGGAGATCAGGAGAATGCAGGGTCTGCGCTTTCGGATCTCCTGCGAAGAGTCGCAGGAGTAGCTGCGCGAGGGTGCGCCTCCGAGCAAGCCAGATGCACGAAGGCCCGCCCACATGATCCGCCGTGGAACAAACAGTTGGGCGCGCTTGTCCAAGTGGTCAAGCACGCAACCTCAGATACGGATAATGGCGCAGATGCGATATCGACGAAGCTTCCTCTCCTCTCTCCGGTCGGAGTCAGACCGCTCTCGGATCGCGCCGGTGCGAGTCGGGGCGGTGGCCCTCCTGGTCACCCTGTTCGCTGCCTGCAGCAGCGGCGGTGGGTTGGTGGACCTCGTCCCCGAGGACGAGACGGAGGATCCGTCGGATATAGGGTCGCTGGCCACGGCTGTTACCGACGTGATTGACGATTTCACGCTGGCGTTGGACAACTACGCTCGCTACGGCGGCCTTCTGATTGACGAATTCGTCTTGGCGGGGACGTTCAACGGCCGTAGGGAGGTCGACGAACGCGCGATCGACTCGGACAACAGTGTTCTTACCGACGACCTCTACGTACCCATCCATCGGGCCCGTATCTCGGCCGACGTCCTGGCGGGGGCGGCCGAGAGCCTGATCGGAGATGCCAATCAGGACCAGGATGTGGTGGACGAAGCGATAGTCGTCGGTCAGCTGTACGGCGGGTACGTCCGCGTCTTATTGGCCGAACTCTACTGCCAAAGCATCCTCGGCGGCGGCGACTCGACCGCTCTCGTCTTCGAAGCCGCGCCATTGTCGCCGGACGCACGGATGGGTGACGCGTTGGACCTGCTTCAGGCCGCCGAGGCCAACGCCGCGTCCTCGGGATTCTCGGACCTGGCACAGGCAGCGAGAGTTGCACAGGCCCGCGCGCACATGTGGCTCGAAGACTACTCGCAAGCTGCGTCCGTAGCGGCAAGCGTCGATCCAGACTTTCTTTTCGAATCGGAATACTCTTCCACCGATCCGGCTCGGTACAACGACGTCTATGCGTACACCTACGGAGACTTTCAGGTAATCCGCTGGACCGTGGGCGACGGTCTACAGCCGGAGCGCAATCTCGAGAGGTTCGCTTTTTACGAAGAGTGGGCCGACCTGGGGCTCATCGAGCCAGAGCCCGGGCAGGCCTTTGCCGCCCTCGATCCGGCGATTCAGGTGCACCTTCAGCTGATTTACGGACAGGGCCAAGATCCTCCCGCATCGGTTGGGCAGGCGGCGAGTATTCTCCTCGGCTCCGGCTTCGAGGCCGATATCATGGAAGCCGAAGCAGCCTACCGCACTGGCGATAGGGCGCGCGCAGCGGAAATCATAAACAGCCGCCTCACGGATCCGTCGGCGAACCCGCACGGGAAGGAGTTCTCGCCGGTCAGCTTCACGGGGAACCTCGCCCTCGATCTCGCCGAGATCGGTCGAGCCTATTTGGCGGGTACGTGGCTGACGGGGCACCGGTTCGGCTTCATGCGACGGGTCCTCCGAAACGATGGTGTGGACCTGTTTCCCTCGACCCAACCAGGTCGGGACACGGCATTCCCGGTGGTGAAGTTGGAGTTGGACAACAACGACGGCATTGGTCAGGCCTGCCCATCCGGTCCGCCCTGGAGCTGATGACGGGCGACGAGGCGCTGACGATCGGCGTCGACCTGGGTGGCACGAAGGTCGAAGCGGGCTTGGTCGATCGCCGCGGAAAGGTCCTGGGCGGTGGTCGCCGGCCGACCGGCCCTGAACGAGGGCCCGACGGAATCCTCGCGGATCTAGTGGCCTGCCTGGCGGAGGACTGTCTGGCCTCGGCGGAGCGGCCGGTGCTCGGCGTGGGCGTGGGTGTGGCGGGCCAGGTGGACCCCGAGACGGGAACCGTGCTGCGGGCGCCCAACCTCGAGTGGAGCGATTTCCCCCTCAAAGCGCAACTCGAGGAGGCGATCGACCTGCCCGTGTTCGTCATCAACGACGTGCAGGCGGCGACGTACGGAGAGTGGACCTGCGGAGCCGGTCGAGGCGCCCAGGACCTCGTGTGCCTCTTCGTGGGAACCGGGATCGGGGGTGGTGTGGTCTCTCATGGGTCCTTGATCCGCGGGTGCGGTGGGACCGCCGGCGAGCTGGGGCACACGACCCTCGATTGGCACGGCCCGAAGTGCACCTGCGGGAACCGGGGCTGTCTCGAGGCGTTCGCCGCCGGGTGGGCCATCGCCCGCCGTGCGCAAGACGCCGTGGCGGAGGAACCGGACGAGGGCCGGACGCTGATCGCCCTGGCCGGCGGAGCCAGCGATAATCTGACGGCCGAGGTCGTAGCCCAGGCCGCTCGCGACGGCGACCCGCTGGCCGGGCGACTGATGCGCGAGACGGGTGAAGCCCTGGGCGTCGGTGTTGCTTCCATCGCCAACGCCTTCAACCCGTGCAAGGTGATCCTGGGAGGAGGCGTGATCGAGGGGATGCCGGAGCTAGTGGGGATGGCGGAAGCGGAGGCTCGCCGTCGAGCGCTCGAAGCGGCGCTGCGCTCTCTCGAGGTGGTGAGGGCCGGCCTCGGCAGGCACGCCGGCACCGTCGGTGCCGCGATGTGGGCCCGGCGGAATCTGGCGACCGCCGGCAGCGGGGCCGAGTAGACCGGCCGGTTGTTCGTGAACTACGAGAAGTAGATCCACAGGGCCGCGACGCAGGCCACGAGCAGAATGCTCAGCGCGAAGTCTCGGCGCACCCGCGGCGAGCGGCGCGTTTCTTCCTTTTCGGCCTGCGACAACGTGCCGAAGGTGAGCCCCGCGACCTTCTCCTCGGGCGGCGGAGCCGTGAGCAGGCTCACCACGACGAGGATCGTGGTGCAGATGACGAACAGCACCACCGCGAAGTGCAGGAAGTTGATGTCCGCGTACGTGTAGAGCAGCCCATCGAGCCTCGACTTGCCGAGCTCGGCCACCAGCCTGCCCATACCGAGTACGAATCCGCTCAGCAGCGCAGCCATGGCTCCCTTGGCGTTCACCCGTTTCCACATGATTCCGATCAGGAAGACGGCGGCGATTGGCGGCGCGATGTACGCCTGCACGCTCTGGAGGTATTGATAGAGCTGTCCCGAGATGAGCTTCATGAACGGGATCCACGCCAGCCCGAAAACCACGAGCACCGCCGTGGTGAGCTGTCCGACCAAGACCAGCCGGCGTTCCGATGCGTCGGGCCTGAGCTTCTTGTAGACGTCCCACGTCACCAGGGTTGACGTGGAGTTGAATACGGACGAGAGAGAGCTCATCAACGCCGCCAGCAGGCCGGCCACGACCAGTCCCCTCAGGCCCACCGGAAGCAGGACCCCGATCAGCGTGGGGAGCGCCTGGTCCGGCGTGTCGAGCTGGAGCGCGCCCCGCTGCGACAGAGCGTACGCGATGACCCCGGGGATCACGAAGATGAAGAGCGGCAGGAGCTTGAGGTATCCGGCGAACACGGTCCCGCGCCGCGCGTTGTCCTGGTCCCGCGCCGCCAGCACACGCTGCACGATGAACTGGTCTGTGCACCAGTACCAGACGCCGAGGATCGGCGCTCCGAACAGGATGCCGGTCCACGGGAAGTCGGGGTCGGTCGCGGGCTTCCACAGGTCCAGGAAGGCGGGTCCGACGGTCTCCTGCAGCGCGCCCCAACCTCCGAGCGCGGAAAGGCCGAGCACCGTGACGGCCACCGCCCCGCCCACCAGCACGAACATCTGCAGGAGGTCCGTATACAGCACCGCGCGCAGGCCGCCGAAGATGGTGTAGATGCCCGTGATCACCACGACGATCAGCGCGCCGGTCCAGAAGTCGATCCCCATCAGCGCTTCGAAGACGATGCCTCCGGCGGCGATCGTCACCGAGATCTTGGTCAGGACGTATCCGATGATGGAAATGATGGCCAGGTACCAGCGCGCGCCCTCGGAGTAGCGGCGTTCCAGGAACTCCGGCATGGTGAAGACGCCGCTGGAGATGTAGAACGGGACGAAGACCCAGCCGAGAAGCAGCAGGATCAGCGACGCGAGGATCTCGAACTGCCCCACGGCGACGCCGCTGGCCGCGCCCGTGCCCGCGAGTCCGACCAGGTGCTCCGAGCCGATGTTCGACGCGAACAGAGAGCCGCCCACCAGGAACCAGCCGGCGTCGCGCCCGGCCAGAAAATAGTCCGCCGAGGTCCCCTTGTTGGCTCGCTCCTGCAGGCTCGCCCAGATGGCGACGCCGAACACCAGCACGAAATAGAGGGCGATGATGCCCCAATCGAGCGTGGCCAGCAGGCTCATGGCGCGTCTCCCGGGTTGGCGGTCCCAGTAACGCTCATTCGGCGGCCCGTATCCGAATCGCCTGGCCGCCGCCGGGGGCCAGGGAGAGCGTCAGCGTCGTTCCCGCATTGACGGATTGTTCGGAGATCGCGATCGGCAGGGGCTCGTGCAGCCAGTGCGCGCCCTCCCCGTCGGCGTAGATCTCGGCGACGTAGCTCTCGCCCTCGGACAGGAACGACAGCGGAATCTGCAGCGTGCGCGCCTCCTCGTCGGTAATCGCACCGACGTACCAGTCGGGGCCGCCCCGTTCCTGGCGCGCCACCACCACGTAGTCGCCGATGCGGGCGTCGAGCACCTCGGTGCGCTCCCAGTCGACGGGGACGTCCCGGATGAACTGGAAGGCGGGCTGGCCCTCGTAGTTCTCGGGCAGGTCCGCCGCCATCTGCAGCGGCGAGTACAGCACCACGTAGAGCGCGAGCTGCTTGGCCAGGGTGGTACGTAGGCGCGACGCCTCGGGCGGGCGCGGCGTTCCGTCGGCCGATTCGATCAAGATGTCGAGCACGCCGGGGGTGAAGTCCATCGGCCCGGAGATCATGCGGGTGAAGAAGAGGATCGTCTCGTACTCGGGCGGGTTGCCGCCGTCCCTTGCCCAGGCGTTGTACTCCTGACCCCGGGCACCCTCGCGGGTCATCATGTGGGGGTACGTCCGCCGCTCACCGGTGTCCTTGATCGGCTCGTGGACGTTGACCATGATGCCGTTCCGCGCCGCCACCTCGAGGACCTTCCGCCAGTGCCGCACCATGTACTGCCCGTGGTGGGCGTGGCCTTCGGCCGTGCGGTCTCCGACGTAGCCCGTCTTGATCGCTCTGATGCCCAGCCGCTCGTAGAGTGCGAACGCGTCCTCCAGCTGCCGCTCGTAGTTCTCGACCCCCATCGAAGTCTCGTGGTGACCGATCAGTCCTACGCCACGTTCCCTGGCGTAGGCGGCCAGGCCCTCAAGGTCGAAGTCCG
>JAUWDL010000325.1 GCA_030608825.1 Gemmatimonadales bacterium | reverse complement strand
GCATCCAGGACGAGGATGTCCGGTGTCCGGAAGTCCGACCAGCTCCACTGCGGGATCGGCGCGACCGCGATCCACCCCTGCGGCGTCACGGTATCCGCGTGCCGTCGCAGCTCGGAGTCGCTCACGAGCTCGTGCGGGATGCCGGCTACCACGATGCCTTCGAGCAACTTCCGGCCGTCTGGCTCCGCTTCCGCCGCCTCGGTATATAACACGAGCGTCACCGGGCGCTCCGTCCTCAGGAGCTCCTCCAGGACGCGGGGACCCTCGACGAGAAACTCTCCGCGGGCACACCGCTCCTTGCGCCGGTGCAGCGCACGAACGTGCTTGCTCTGACTCAGGCTGGGCATGGCCAGTCAATGTGACCCTGACGCCGTCGCGGGGAAAGCGGCGGCGGGAAGTCGAACATCACCGTGAAAGCAGCGGTATCAAAGAGGCCTCCGGTCGCCCTCACCATAGCGGGAAGCGATTCGGGGGGCGGCGCGGGCATCCAGGCCGACCTGAAGACGTTCCATGCGTTCGGCGTGTTCGGCACGTCAGCTGTCACGGCGGTCACGGTTCAGAACACTGTCGGTGTCACCGGCGTGCAGACGATCGATCCGGGAATCGTTGCCGCACAGATTCACTCCGTGATGCAAGACCTGACGCCCGCCGCCTGCAAGTCGGGCATGCTCGCGGACGCTCCCATCATCCACGCGGTTGCAGACGCGCTGTCGGACTGTCGAATTGAACGTTACGTGCTGGACCCGGTGATGGTCGCCGCCAGCGGCGACCCGCTTCTTGATCCTGACGCCGTGGACGCGCTCCGGACGGAGCTCCTTCCGCTGGCCGCGCTCGTCACCCCCAACCTCGATGAGGCCTCGATTCTCACGGGCATGGGGGTGGCCTCGGAAACAGAAATGCGGCGGGCCGCCGAGCACCTGGTGAACGCAGGCAGCCGGGCGGTGCTGATCAAGGGCGGGCACCTCGAGGCGGATCAAATTGTCGACGTGCTGTACGACGGAAACGAGTGGCTCGAGTGGAGGGCCAACAAGCTTCCGGTCGGCAACGCTCACGGGACGGGGTGCACGCTGTCCGCGGCGATCGCCGCCGGGTTGGCCCTCGGGCACCCGCTCAACGAAGCCGTGGACAGGGGTCTCGCGTACACGCGTCGTGCGATCGCCACAGCCCCCGGCCTCGGGGCGGGAAGCACGCCGCTCAACCATTGGGCCGAGACCTAGCAGCTAGAGGGCTGGTCCGATACGGCCGATCGCAGATCGCACCAGGGCTCGGAAACGCCCTCCCACCCGCTCGGTGGTCTCCATCACGTCGTGGTGCGACAGGGGTTCCGGGCTGATGCCGGCGCCGTAGTTGGTGAGGCAGCTCACGCCGAAGCAGCGCACCCCGATGGCACGGGCCGTGATGACCTCCGGCACGGTCGACATGCCTACTGCGTCCGCCCCCAGTCGTTCCAGCATTCGGATTTCAGCTGGTGTTTCGTAGCTCGGGCCCAGGAGCCCCGCGTACACGCCCTCCTTCAGCGGTATGCCCTCCGCGAGCGCCGTCTCACGCACGACCCTGCGAAGGTCCGCATCGTAGGCGTCGCTCATGTCCGGGAACCTCTCGTCGCCCACGACGACCGGTCCCGCGAGCGGGTTCCTTCCCATCAGGTTCAGGTGGTCGGAGATGAGCATGAGGTCTCCGGGCCGGAAACGCCGGTTGACCGCACCGGCCGCATTGCTGACGAACAGTGCCTTGATGCCGAGGGCCGCCAGCACCCGCACCGGCAACGTGGCCTCTTCCGCCGGGTGGCCTTCGTACAGGTGGGCGCGCCCCTTTAGAGCCACCGCGGGGACGCCTTCCAGAAGGCCGGCGACCAGAGTGCCGGAATGGCCCTCCACGCCCACCGGCGGCCAGTGCAGTAGTTCCTCGTAGGGAATGCGCACCGCGTCTTCGAAGGCGTCGCCGAGAGAGCCGAGCCCCGACCCGAGCACCAGCCCGACGGCGGGATGAAGGTCTCCCACGCGGTCGCGAATCGCCTCCGCTGACTCCCGCGCCCGGACGCCCGGGCCCGCGGCGCCGTCCGCGGCACTCACGCCAGGACCCCGGCGAGCATCGCCGTCATCCAGGTCGCAATCGTCCCGCCGAGCATGGCCCGCAGTCCAAGGCGAGACAGATCGTGTCGGCGCTCCGGCGCTATCCCACCGATGCCACCGATCTGAATCGCGATAGAGGAAAAATTGGCGAATCCGGTCAGAGCGTACGTGGCGATGACCACCGATTTCGGGGACAGCGTCGAACCACCGGCAATCCCGTCCGCCAGCATCTGGAAGGCCACGAACTCATTGGCGACCATCTTCACGCCGAACAGGGTTCCGATTTCGGCGGCGTCGGCCATCGGCACGCCGATCAGCCAGGCGACTGGAGCGAACGCCCAGCCGAGGAGCCGCTCGAGCGTGATCCCTTCGATGTTGATCAGACCGAGGCTCCAGCCCAGAAGTCCGTTGATCAAGGCGATCAGCGCCAGAAACGCGATGAGCATGGCACCGACGTTGAGCGCGAGGCGCATACCGTCCGAAGCACCGCCTGCCGCGGCATCGATCACGTTGACCGAGTCCTGCTCGATATCGAAGTCGAGGCTGTCACGCGTCTCCGGCTCCTCGGTCTCCGGCATGAGGATCTTGCTCACCACGATACTGGCCGGAGCCGCCATGATGCTGGCGGCGAGCAGGTGTCCGGCAATCGCCGGGAAGTAACCGGCGAGCATGGCCACATAGGCCGCCATCACGCCACCCGCCACGGTGGCGAAACCTCCCGTCATCACCGTGTTGAGCTCGGACATCGTCATGTTCTTGACGAAGGGCTTGATCAGGAGCGGGGCCTCCGTCTGCCCCACGAAGATGTTGCCGGCCGCCGAC
>JAUWDL010000245.1 GCA_030608825.1 Gemmatimonadales bacterium | reverse complement strand
GGGCTTCCGGCCTGGCGTGGCCACGCGCCTGGGCATCGACTATCAGGCGGTCAAGGCGCGCAACCCACGCATCGTCTACTGCTCCATCACTGGCTACGGGCAGAGCGGCCCGCACGCCAGCCTCCCCGGGCACGATCTTAACTACATCAGCCTGGCCGGCATCCTGGGCGCGATCGGCTGGCCCGGCCAGCCGCCCAGCATCCCCTTGAACATCCTGGCTGACTTCGCCGGCGGCGGGCTGTTCGCGGCGTTCGCCGTGCTGGCCGCGCTCGTTTCGCGCCAACAGACGGGGCTCGGCCAGTACATCGACATGGCGATGAGCGACGGTGCGATGTCGCTCGCGTGCCTGGCGGCGAGCGACTACTTCGTCAGCGGCACTCCGGCGCGTCCCGGCGAGTACTTCCTGAACGGCGCCTATCCGTGTTACAACGTCTACGCCACGGCGGACGACAAGTGGCTCAGCATCGCGTGCACGGAGCCCTGGTTCTGGAGCAACCTGTGCCGGGTGCTGGGCTGCGAGGAGTACGTCGAGGGGCAGTTCAACCCCGACAAGTTCCCCGAGATGTTCGCGTTCCTGCGTCGGAAGTTCCGCGAGAAGACGCGGCACGAGTGGTTCGAATTGCTGAAAGAGCAGGAAATCTGCGCAACTCCGGTGTACGGCCTGGAAGAGGCGCTGGCGGATCCGCACAACCGGGCGCGCGGGATGATCACGGAGCTGGAGCATCCCGAGTACGGAAGGATCCCCCAGATCGGCGTGGCACCGAAGTTCTCGGCGACGCCGGGTCGCGTGCGCACGCCGGCTCCGAAGCCGGGGCAGCACACGGAGGAAGTGCTGCGGGAGGCCGGCTTCTCGACGGAGGAGATCGCCCGCCTGACGGCGCAGCGCCAGCCGGCCTAGCGGCCGGGGGGCCGGCTCCACGCCGTCGGGACTATGCTACTTGTTCTGCCTTTCCTGGGAGAACATCGGTCATGCCCGACGACGCACTGGCAGGTATTCGAGTGGTGGAGCTCGGCAGCGGGGTCGCAGCACCCTTCTGCGCCAAGATCTTCGGCGACTACGGAGCGGATGTCATCAAGGTCGAGCCCCCCGATGGCGACGTCAGCCGTCGTTGGGGTCCCTTCCCGGGAGACGACCCTCACCCGGAGAAGAGCGGCCTCTTCTTCTTCCTCAACACGAACAAGCGCGGCATCACCCTGGACGTCAGCGCACCCGAGCAGCGCCAGCAGCTACTCGACCTCGTGGCGGGGGCCGACGTGTTCATCGAGGACAACCAACCCGGGCGCATGCGCGACTGGGGTCTCGACTACGCGTCGCTCTCCGCCCGCAACCCCAACCTGGTGATGATCTCCATCACGCCCTTCGGCCAGACCGGGCCCTATGCCGACTGGAAGGGCACGGACCTGAACGCCTTCCACCTCTCCGCCGCCGGCAGCCGCTACTGCGGACGACCCGGCGAGCCGCCCCTGAAGCACGGCACCTTCTCCGCCGAGTTCTTCGGCGCCTACGCCGCCGCAACCTGGGGTGTCGCCGCCGTGGCGGGCCGCGAGCGCATGGGCGCCGGCCAGCAGATCGACGTCTCCTGCGCCGAGGTCATAGCGGCGGTCTTCGTCGGGGGGCAGAACATCGGCGGCATGGCCCAGGACGGCGTGTTCGAGACGCGCACCGGCGTGGGCATGCCGCTCGGCGCACCTGCCACCATCCTGCCCTGCAAGAACGGCCACGTGTGGATGATGGCCCTGGAATCCGGCCAGTGGAACGGCCTGTGCCGGGCGATGGGCGACCCCGAGTGGGCACAGGTGGAGATGTTCCAGGACATGTTCGTCCGGGCCCAGAACGCGGACGTGATCTACCCGCTGATCGAGCAGTGGACCATGGAGCACACCAAGCAGGAGATCATGGACCTCTGCCAGGAAAACGGCTGTCCGACCACGGCGCTCTTCACCGTCGAGGAGGTGGCGGAACATCCGCACCTGGCCGAGCGGGAGTTCATGGTCGAGCTGGAGCACCCGGAGCTGGGAACCATACGCACGCTGGGCGCCCCGATCCGGCTCCCGGAGTGCCCCGGCGGGCCGCGACGGCCCGCGCCGCTGCTGGGACAGCACAACCGCGAGGTCCTGGACGCGCTCGAGCGCACCGAGCCGCGGGCACCGCAGCAGCCGCGCACGCTTCCGCTCGAAGGCATACGCGTGGCGAACTTCGGCTGGGGCTGGCTGGGGCCGGTGGCGGGGCAGACCCTGGCGCGGCTCGGCGCCGAGGTCTACAAGTTCGAATCGCGCACGCGCATCGACATCAACCGCACACTGCCCCCCTTCGGCGACGGAATCCGGGACCCGGATCGCAGCCTCCAGAACCACGCGGGCTGGGGCGGCAACGGCAGCATCACGCTGGACTTGAAGAAGCCGGAGGGGCAGGAGCTGGCCCGGCAGCTGGTCGCCGAGTGCGACGTGGCGCTGGAGAACTTCGGACCCGGCGTCATGGCCCGGCTGCACCTCGGCTACGAAGAGCTGCGCGCGGCCAGGCCAGACATCGTGATGGTGTCGATGCCCGCCGCCGGGCTCTTCGGCCCCCTCAAGGACATCCGGACCTACGGCATGAGCCTGAGCAGCATCACCGGCCTGGACAGCATCACCGGCTATCGGGGCGGGCCGCCGATTCCCATGGAGAACGCCTTCGCGGACCCGCTGGGAGGCGTGATCGGCGCTCTGGCCGCTCTGCTCGGGCTCTGCCACCGCGATCGCACCGGCCGGGGTCAGCACGTCGACTTCTCCCAGCAGGAGGCCGTCGTGCAGCTGGTCGCCCCGGCCTTGATGGACTACGTGATGAACGGCCGCGTCGCCGGCACGATCGGCAACCAGCACCCGCTGGCGGCCGCCGCACCCCACGGCGTCTTTCGCTGCGCGGGCGAGGACCGCTGGGTCGCCATCGCCGTGAGCTGCGAGGAAGAATGGCAAGACCTGGTGGCGGCGATGGGCAACCCGCAATGGGCGGGCGGCCCCGAGTTCGCGGATGCAGAGCGGCGCATCGAGAACCTGGACAGGCTCCACGATTGCATCTCCGCCTGGACGTGCGACTTCGACGACTACGAGCTCGCCAAGACGCTGCAGCGCCAGGGCGTGGCCGCCACCCCCGTGCTGAACGTGTCGGATCTCCTGAGCGACCCGCACTTCAAGGCGCGCGGCACCTTCCCGCAGGTGAAGCACCCGCTGGGCTTCGAAGAGACCCTCTACGGGGCATACGTCAAGACCAACGGCGTGGAGACACCGATCCAACCCGGGCCGATGATGGGGCAGGACAACGAGCGCGTCTTCAAGGGGCTAATGGGAATTTCCGAGCAGCGCTACCAGCGCCTCGTGGATGAGCAGGTGATCTTCTAGCCCGCCCGCCACGCCGCTCAGCAGGCCCGTTGACGCCGCGCGCGCGCGGTTCGAGAATCCCGCCCAGGGCATTCTCCATTCCGAGACGGGAGTCCGTGACATGAAGCTTGGAATCAAGAGCTGGCTGGGCCTGTCCTTCGTGCTCCTGGCTGCCGCGGTGCTGGCCCTCC
>JAUWDL010000274.1 GCA_030608825.1 Gemmatimonadales bacterium | reverse complement strand
GGGGCGAGAACGAGACAGCCGATCGGAGAAGCCGGTCGTGAAGCTCTACGTCTTCGATGACCGCCAGGCCGACGATTGGCAGCCGTACGCGCTGAGCCGGCCGTGCGCGGAGCTATGGTTCGGCACCGATTCGCTGCGGGGGCGTCTCGAGGGGTTCGCCGGCACCGTCGCGAGCGGAACGCTCACGCGCTCCTGGCTCGGGTCGTTCTCCGAGGACGGCGCCCCGCCCGTCCTCTCTGCAGAGGATCTGGGGGATGACGAGGACCGTCTCTTCCTCTGCTGTCGTGCCGTGCCCGATCCCGCCGCCAGGTTCGAGGTTCCGGATGGTCCGGCCACGTTGGAGATGGAGGGCGAGATCATCGGCGCGTATCTGCCAGCCGGCTCGAAGGGTCCGGGAGACGACTGGTTCGCCGACCCGTCGCCGCTCCGGGGAGCCGCGCTCGTCGTCGAGGGAGGCGTCCTCCAGCACGTATGGGAGCTGGTGGAGCGCTCGGCGGACCGCACGGCGGCGGATCTGGAGAGCGAGCTCCCGGGCGTTCCCGGGGCATCCGCGTCCGGTGGGTGGGAGCGGCTCGGAGCCGCTCCGCTGCAGTTGGCGCCGGACGTACGCGTCGAGCCCGGGGTGCTGTTCGATCTCCGAGATGGGCCGATCTGCCTCGACCGCGAGGTCGAGGTACTCGCCGGAACGCGCCTCGCCGGACCTCTCTATGCCGGCCCATCGAGCCGTCTGCTCGGCGGCTCCATATCCCGACTCTCGACAGGCCCCTTCAGCTACGTGCGCGGCGAGATCGAAGAGTCGGTCTTCCTCGGGTACGCGAACAAGGCACACGATGGGTTTCTCGGACACGCTTACGTGGGCCGCTGGGTGAACCTCGGGGCGCTCACCACCAACAGCGACCTCAAGAACACGTACGGAACCGTCCGTCTCGCGGGCCCGGCCGATGAGGTCGACACGGGATTGATGAAGTTCGGCTGCCTGATCGGAGACCACGTCAAGACGGCCATCGGAACGCTGATCCCGACGGGAGCGGTGATTGGTTGTGGAGCGAACGTGCTCTCGCACCTGCCGGAGAAGTGGGTGCCTCCGTTCAGTTGGGGGGGGGCGGAGACCGTGCACCGGAAAGACGGGTTCCTGCGGACGGCCGAAGTGTCGGCGAGCCGGCGCGGCGTTCGGTTCGGTGACGGGGAGCGGGCGTGGCTCTCCGAGGTCTGGGAGAGGGCTACGGCCGCGCGCCGGTGAGCCGCCGGACATGCGCGTAGCCGCGCTGGGGAGCGGAAGCCGCGGGAACTCGCTCCTGGTCGAGGCCGGGGACACCCGTCTTCTTGTCGATGCCGGCCTCAGCGGGCGCCAGATCGAGCGGCGACTCGCGGCGCTCGATATCGAGCCCGAGAGCGTGGCCGCCATCATCGTCACCCACGAGCACCGCGATCACACGAGCGGCGTCGGCGTGGCGGCCCGCCGCTGGGGTTGGCCCCTCTACATGAGCCGCCGAACGGCTACCGCTTGCCGGAACCTGCTCTCGGGCGACGAGGAGGTCCGGATCTTCGAGCGGGAAGCCACCTTCCGGATCGGAGGGGTGGAGGTGCACGCGTTTCTCACCAGCCACGATGCGGCGGATCCGCTCGCGGTCACGCTGACGGATTCGGAATCCGGCCTCAAGATCGGTGTCGCCACCGACCTCGGTCGGCCCACCGGTCCGGTGCGAAACGCGCTCCGAGCTTGCCATTTTCTCGTCCTCGAGGCGAACCACGACGATCTCCTGCTTCGCGACGGGCCGTACCCCTGGTCGGTCAAGGAGCGCATCGGCGGAAGCCGAGGACACCTCTCCAACCGGATGGCGGCTGAGCTGGCTGCGGAGCTTCACCACCCGGAGCTGGGCGGCGTTCTGCTGGCTCACATGAGCGAGGAATGCAACGACGGGCCGCTCGCTCTGCGTACGGTCGCCGAGGCGCTGTCCCGTATGGATTACAGGGGTTTGATCGATGTGGCGACGCAGGAGCGTCCGACGCCGCTCTATGACGTCGCGGCGTTACGCTCGCGCGTCATGGATGGAGAACAGCTCCACCTGTTCGCCGGCGGGAGCGGGCGCGCCTGGTAGCTCCGCTACGCCTTCGTCGTCGCGCCTTGCCGAAGCGGACGACTGGGCCCCTCGGTGCCTACCGTACTTCTGAGAAGGATCACTAGAGCAGCCTCAAGACGTCGTTGGTGATCACCCAGACCATCAGGCCCACGATGAGCACGAGTCCCACCTGCGTGAGTCGAATCCGCTGCTCGACGCTTAGGGCCTTCCCTCGAATGGCCTCGAAGGCCAGGAAGGTCAGATGGCCGCCGTCCAGGACTGGAACCGGTAGCAGATTTAGAATGGCGAGGTTGACGCTGATGATCGCCATGAAGGAGAGAAGCGCCCAGATGCCGGCGCGCGCGGCCCGCCCAGACAGCTGACCGATCAGGATCGGGCCGCCTACCTCCTTCGCGCTGCTCTTGCCACTCACGAGCTGGCCCAGAAACTCCAGCGTCGTCCTTACCCAGTACCAGGTCCTGAAAGAGCCCTCGGGTATCGCCGCCGCCCAGCCGAGCGTGCGATAACCGCCCTCCGGATCGGAGGTGACCCCGATCTGACCGCTGTCGACGGAATCACGGATCACGTCGCTCCAGACGCTGACCCTCCGTGGAACGACGTTTAGGCTCAGGCGCTCGCCGTCCCGTTCGACCCCGACGCGGATCGGGTCCTCGGGGCTCTGCTGCACCAACAGCGCGAGCTCTTCGAAGGCCCTGACTCGCTGGCCCTCCACGCTCACGATGCGGTCACCGGCCTGGAGGCCGGCTACGGCCGCCGGCGAGCCTTCCTGGACCTCGCTGATCAGCGCGAGCTGTACCCCCTGCGCCTTGGCGACGACGATGAAGGCCGCGATGGCGAAGAGGAGGTTCATGAGGACGCCGGCAGAGATCACGAGCGTGCGCGCAGGCAGTGACTTCGCATCGAAATCGCGTGGCGAGGGCTCACGTCCTCCGGACGCGCTGCCCTCCAACATGCCGATCCCCTCTTCCTCCGCCATCCCGGCCATCTTCACGTAGCCGCCCAGAGGGAACCAGGAGATTACGTACTCCGTCTCCCCCCTCTGGAAACCGAACATCTTCGGCCCGAGCCCGAGCGAAAAACGCTGCACCTCGATGTCGACGGCCTTGGCCGCGAGAAAGTGGCCGAGCTCGTGCACGAAGATCAGCACACCGAGCACGACCACGGTGGCCAGAACAGTCACCATTGCATCCATGAGCTGCTTT
>JAUWDL010000168.1 GCA_030608825.1 Gemmatimonadales bacterium | reverse complement strand
GATCGGAGATCCGAAGATTGGCCCAGCCCTCCGCAGCGCCGAGTGCATGGTTGTGTGAGTCGATGAGCCCCGGCATGGCGAACCGGCCTTCCAGATCCGTGATTTCGGTATCGTCGCCGGTCACCGCCTCGACGTCGGCGTTCGAGCCCACGACCAGGAACTTCCCGTCCTTGATCGCCACGGCCTCGGCCCAGGGCTGGGCCTCGTCGACGGTGTAGATCCGGCCGCTCGTGTAGACGACGTCGGCGAACTCGTCGGTCGCTCGCTCCGCGGAGCAGCCGAGGACGAGAAGCAGGCCGGCCATGGCGGCGACTCGGGTCGGATTCTTCATGGTTTCACCGGCATTTGTTCGCGCTTGAAGGGGGTCACTGCTCCAGCGAGATCCAATCTGATTCGGTCCCGCTCATGCGGAAAGACTGCGGACCCCCGTCCAGCCGTTTCCTACCGAACTTGTGGGACCAGAGATATGGTAATATGGTATACCATATGCCCAAGCTAAAGGCGACGTTCACCCTGGATGAGCAGACCGTGGCCCGCCTCGGCCGGACGGCCAAACAGCTGAGCATGCCCAAGAGCCAGGTCGTGCGGGAGGCGATCGGGGAGTACAGCGCCCGCATCGGACGGTTGGGCGAAGAGGAACGACTCCGCCTCCTTCGCACCTTCGACGAGGTGGTCCCGGCGATCCCGGAACGGGCGGCACCGGAGGTGGAGCGGGAGATCCGGGAGGTTCGGGAGGCGCGCCGTACCGGCGGACGGTGGGGAAGCGATAAGGCTTGATATTCCTCGACACATCGGCACTCATCGACAGCCTGTCCGGCCCCAAGCGCTCGGCACCGGCTCTGAGGTCCGCGATCGAACGGGGCGAGCGCATCCTGCTTCCGACGCTGGTCCTGTACGAATGGCTTCGCGGTCCACGCCTGCCCGAGGAGCTCGCGGCCCAGGAGGCCCTCTTTCCGAGCGCTCGCGCCGTGCCCTTCGGTCCGGATGAGGCCGCCGAGGCGGCGCGTCTCTGCGACAGGGTTCCCCGGTCTCGCGGCAGAGAGATTGACCTGGCGATCGCGGCCTGCGCGATCCTCTGGGACGCCGAGCTCTGGACGCTGAACGTGAGCGATTTCGACGACATCCCCGATCTTCGGTTGAGTCCACACCCCTGAGCCATCGCCTCCTTGCATGGCCGCGTTATCTTGCGCAGCGATGAAGGTTTTAGGAATCGATCCCGGAACGCGGCGTACGGGCTACGGCCTCGTCGAGTCGGCGGAGGGCGGGCTGCGGCTCGTCGAGTGTGGCGTGATCCGGCCGCCCGCGGCCGCGACGCTGCCTGAACGACTGCGGGAGATCCAGGAGGGGCTCGCCGGGGTCATCGAACGCACCGAGCCCGGCTGCGTCGTCATCGAGGGGGTGTTCTACGGGCGGAACGTCCGGAGCATGGTGGTGCTGGCCCACGCGCGCGGCGTGGCCGTGCTTACGGCAGCCCAGCGCGACCTTCCGGTCTTCGAGTACCCTCCCGCTGAGATCAAGAAAGCGGTCGTGGGCACGGGCGGTGCCACCAAGGAGCAGGTGGCCTACATGGTCGGAAAGCACCTCCGGCTCGCGGCGCCTCCCGAGCCTTCGGACGCCTCGGACGGGTGCGCGGCGGCCCTCTGCCACCTGCTGGGCGGACGTTTCCGGTCGGCGGAGGCACAGGCAGCCGGTTCGACGCCGGCCGGCGGGCCGTGATTCGCCGGGTCGTGGGCCAACTCCTCCACAAGGCTCCCGATGGGGTCGAGGTGATGACGTCGGGTGGCGTCTCCTACGAGCTGCTCGTCCCGGCGGGCCTGCTGGACCGTCTTCCGGAGGTGGGCCAGGAGGTCGAGCTTCACAGCGCCCTCATCTCTCGGGACGCTTCGCTGGAGCTGTTCGGCTTCGGTTCCTCGCGCGACCGTACCCTCTTTCTCCGCCTGCTGAACGCCACCGGAGTGGGCCCTCGCCTGGCGCTGGCGATGCTCGGACAGCTGCCGGGCGACCGGATCGTGCTGGCCATTCGCGGACGGGACCACGAGGTGCTCCAGACCGTGAGCGGGGTCGGGCGAAAAACGGCGGAGCGAATCGCGCTGGAGCTCAAGGACAAGCTGGATGATCTGGCGGTGGAGGAGGTGGCGCCGCTGACCGTCGGCGCATCTGCCGTGGATGCGTTGCGAGCGCTCGGCTACGGCCAGACCCAGGCGGAAGCCGCCGTTGCCCGAGCCCGGCGGGAGGTCGACGAAGCGGCCGGCATGGAAGAGCTCGTTCGAGCCGCGCTGAGACATGTCTGAGCGAACCGAGATCACGACGCCGCGACCCCTGGAGGGCGAAGCCGGACTGGAGCAGTCGCTCCGGCCCGCGAGCTTCCAGGAGTTCGTGGGGCAGCAGAAGGTCAAGGAAAGCCTGGAGATCTACGTCCAGGCGGCCCTGGGCCGAGGCGAGGCTCTGGACCACACGCTCTTCTTCGGTCCGCCGGGCCTGGGCAAGACGACGCTCGGGCTGCTCCTGGCCAGGGAACTGGGCGTGAACATCAAGCTCACCTCGGGCCCGGTGCTGGAGAAACCGGGCGATCTGGCCGCATACCTCACCAATCTCGAGCCGCGGGACATCCTCTTCATCGACGAGATCCACCGCCTCCGGCCGGCGATCGAGGAGTTCCTCTATCCGGCCATGGAGGACTACCGGATCGAGATCCGTCTCGGCGAGGGCCCCCGTGCCCAGACGATGTCGATGCGCATCGAACGGTTCACGCTCGTGGGCGCCACCACGCGCTTCGGGTTGCTCACCGCCCCTCTCAGGGCCCGCTTCGGCGTCGTGGAGCGGCTGGGCTTCTATCCGCCCGAGGAGCTGGAGGAGATCGTGCACCGTTCCGCGGGCATCCTCGATGTTCCCGTGACCGACACCGGGGCGAGGGAGATCGCCCAACGCTCCAGGGGAACTCCCAGAATCGCCAACCGGCTCCTCAAACGGATCCGCGACTATGCGCAGGTGAAGGGAGATGGCCGGATCGACGAGGCGACGGCGGCAGCCGGGCTGGAGATGCTTAACGTGGACGAGTACGGCCTGGACAAGATGGATGCCCGAATCCTGAGGCTGATCATCGAGAACTTCGACGGCGGTCCCGTCGGCCTGAGCTCGCTGGCCGTCGCAGTGGGAGAAGACGCCGGCACCCTGGAGGAGGTCTACGAGCCGTATCTGATTCAGAACGGATACCTCCAGCGCTCCCCCCGCGGGCGGGTGGCCACGCGAAGGGCCTACGAGCGCTTCGGCTATCAACTACCATCCAGGGACGATGCCCAGGCTCGCCTCTTCGAGTGACGCCGACACCGAGGCGTACGGATATGACCTTCCCCGCCACCTGATCGCGGAGCATCCCCTGCCCGAGCGCGATGCAAGCCGGCTGTTGGTCCTTCGGCGCGACGAGCCAGCGGCCGCGAAGGCGGAGCCCGGAGAACCAACGCAGCCCGCGGAGTCACCGCAGCAGGAGGGTCCGGCGCTCGAGGATCACAGCTTCCGAGACTTTCTCGGGTACCTGGATCCGGGCGATGCCCTTGTCGTGAACGACTCCCGGGTCTTTCCGGCCAGGCTGGTCGGCCGGAAACCGACCGGAGCGTCGGCCGAGATCCTCCTGCTCCGCCCCATCGATTCCGATGCCTACCGCTGGGAGGCGCTGGTGCGGCCCGGCCAGAAGCTGAAACCGGGGCGGGTCGTCGAGGTCGCGGAGGGCCTCTCCGTGCGCATCGAGGCTTCCCGGGAGGGCGGCCGCGAGGTGCTTCTGGAAACGGCGGACGATCCCTGGGCGGCGATCGAGCGACACGGCCTCGTGCCGCTGCCGCCGTACATCCGGCGGGAGAGCACGGAAGCGGATCGGGAGCGCTACCAGACCGTCTATGCTGCCCACCGGGGGAGTGTCGCGGCCCCGACCGCCGGGCTCCACCTTACCGAAGAGCTGCTGGAACGGGTGCGCCGACGCGGCGTGCGCGTGGTGCCGATCACCCTCCACGTGGGCCCGGGGACGTTCCGTCCCGTGGAGGCGTCTCGCCTGGAGGAGCACCGGCTCGAGGCCGAGCGCCATACCGTGAGCCCGGAGTCCGCCGGCACGCTGAACGAGGTGCGCGCGGAGGGTGGCCGGGTGGTCGCCGTGGGCACGACGGTGGTGCGCGTGCTGGAGGCCACGGTGAGGGAGGACGGGGTCTTCGAGGCGGGCAGTGGGGAAACCGACCTCTTCATCCATCCTCCCTTCCGCTTTCGCGCCGTGGACCGTCTGCTGACGAACTTCCACCTTCCACGGTCGACCCTGCTCATGCTGGTCGCCGCTTTCGCCGGGAGGGAGCGCGTCCTCCGGGCGTATCGCCACGCGGTGACCGAACGCTACCGCTTCTACTCCTACGGCGACGCGATGCTGGTGCTCTGATGGAGCCGCGGACCGAGGATCAGCAGGAGGACCTGATGGAGGCCTCGTTCGGGATCGAGGGCGCGGATGGCCGCGCCCGGGCCGGCACGCTCGCGCTGGCTCGCGGCGCGGTCGAGACGCCCTGCTTC
>JAUWDL010000252.1 GCA_030608825.1 Gemmatimonadales bacterium | reverse complement strand
GTCGGCTCAGGCGTCGGCTCGGGCGTCGGCTCGGGTGTGGGCTCGGGCTGCGGAGGTGGCTGGGCGGCCGCGAGGCGCTGCATCCGACTGTCGACGGCCGCCAGCCCCGGTCCCCCCCGCAGCAATGAACGCAGGCCGGCGATCAGAAGCAGGTTGAACTCGACGCCGCTCGTGCCCGGCCCGACCACGTAGAAACCGTTCTGGGCGTGTACCAGGATGATCCCCAGCAGCATGTGAACGGCGAGCAGGATGGCGGTTGGCAGGACGAACAAGCCCACGATGAGGAACATGCCGCCTACGAACTCGAGTAGCGTGACGAGCCAGGCCGCGAGAATCGGGACCGGCACTCCGAGCGAGCCGAGGAAACCCGCGAGGCCGCCAGGTCCGCCATCACCGAACAGCGTGGCGGCGCCGTGGGCGACGAAGATGACGCCGAGCACTATGCGCAGGATCATCTGACCCAGACGTGGATTCAGTGGCTTCTTCATTCTGCAAACCTCCAGCGTGTGAACCATTTGGAGCGCACCCGGCAGCGGGCTCGAGCGTTACACGTCGATGACGCGCCCTCGTCGAGGCTCATGCTCGCCCCCGCCCGCGCCCGGCCGCTCGGCGGCATCGGACAGCTCATCCGGACCGGTCTTTTGCGTCCCGCCGCCCGGCTGTGAGGAGGCCTCGTGCACCCAGAAGTGCACGTCACCCGACTGAATGCTGCGGTCGATCCTGCTCCTCACCCTGCGGATCATGGCCGCGCGAACGGGATGGATCAACATCAGGAGCCCGAACGCATCGGTAAAAACGCCGGGGGTGACGAGGAGTACGCCCGCGATGACGACGACGAGGGCATGCAGCAGCTCCTCGGCCGGCAGGCGACCGGCGGCGAGCTCGGATTGGACGGCGCTCCAGCTGCGAAACCCTTCTCGCCGGGCAAGCCAGGCTCCCGCGGCGCCGGTCCCGAGGACAAGAAGAATGGTAGGTCCCGCTCCGATCAGGCTTCCCAGTCGGATGAGCGCGTAGAGCTCGACCAACGGGACGAGCGTGAAGAGCAGAAAAAGTCGCAGGAACAAGCTACCGCCCGGCCGGAGGGCGCGGAGGTCTCGGGAGCAGGGCGATCACCGCGTCAATAGCCGAGTGCGGCGCGGACTTTGGGGTCGATGCGGTCGGCCGTCCAGAACGGTTTCCAGACGAGGTCGACCGTGGCGGATTCCACGCCCTCCACAGACTCGGCCGCTGTCTTGACGCCGTCCATGATCTGCCCGCCCGCCGGGCAGCCCGGACTCGTGAGGGTCATCGTGACCGTCACCGCACCAGCCTCCTCCTCTACTCCGTAGATGAGGCCCAGGTCGACGATGTTCATGCCGAGCTCCGGATCCTTGACCGACCGGAGCGCGTCGTTCACGAGGTCCGCTATCCCGGCGTCGCCGGTCGAAGCCTCGTTCGTATCCATCGGGGTCTCGCCCGTATCCATCGCTGAATGCCTCCGTTCAAGGTCAGTTTGCCTGCGTTGCGCCCATCAAGCGTGGGTTTGGGACGTCACGTGTCCCAGCTCGCTCTCCGTCTCCTCGAGCGTATCGTACGCCTCATCCATGGCGGGTCGCTCCCGAACGAGCTCCCGGCACGCCTCCAACCGATCGGTGGCATTGATCAGAACCACACCTGTCAGCTTCCCGTTCTGACCGCAGACCACGATGCTCCGTTCCGAGCTCAGCTCTCCCAGCACTCGAACGTCGTCGGCGCCCGCCGGGCGGCCGAGCACACTGAAGCCGAGGTCGAACACATCCGAGTAGAAGTACGAGACGTGGTCGAAGGGCTCGCCCGCGCCGGCCATGTTCCGTCCGGCCACCTTGCCGTGGGTCCTGGCGTGATCCCAATGCTCGAGGCGCGGCGTGTCGCCGAAGACCGAGTCCGGAAAGCGCGCCAGATCACCCGTCGCGTAGATGTGCCCGTGGCTGGTCTCGCCGAACCGATCCACGATCACACCGTCCATCACGGCCAGGCCCGCCTCTCCGGCGATCTCCTCGTTGGGGCGGAGGCCCACTCCGATCACGGCGAGGTCACAGGCGACCTGCGTGCCGTTCGCGAGCCGCGCCCCCTCGAGGCGCTCCGAGCCCAGGAGCTCCTCCACCTCGGAATCGAGCTCGAAGCGGATGCCCCTCTCCTCGAAGTATCCCTGCACGAAGTATGAGAGAACCGGCGGCAGCATCTCCGACCAGACGCGGCTCTCGCGCTCGACGATCGTGGATGCGACGTCGAATCGGGTGAGCGAGGCGGCCAGCTCCATTCCGATGAAGCCGGCGCCGATCAGGAGCGCCGATTCGGCTTCCACGGCGCGCTCGCGGAGCCTCTCGGCGTCCGCCACCGTTCGAAAGCTGGACACGCCGTCCAGCTCCGTGCCGGGAATCGCGAGCGAGCGAGGCCGCCCGCCCATGGCCAGCAGGATCCTCTCGCCGTGATAGATCTCATCCGCCGCCGTGCCGATCGTCATCTTCTTCGGGTCCAGCGACGTGACCCGCACGCCGTTGAGGAGCGTGACCTTGGCCTCTTCCTCGAACCAACCTTCCGGCTTGACGTGCAGGAGGTCTCGGGTCGCTTCCGGCGTTTGGAGGAACTCCTTGGAGAGAGGCGGCCGGTGGTACGGCGGCTCGCTCTCGTTGGCCAGGATGGCGATGCTGCCCTCGGCGTCCAGGCTTCGTATGCCGTCGACGGCCGACGCGGCGGCGAGTCCTCCGCCCACGATCAGGTAATCGAAACTCTGCAAAGTCGGGTCCTTTCGGAGTTGTTGCTCGTGTGACTCTCCTACGTACTCACCGCCCCGCGGATCCCTCTTCCGATTCCGGTGCCGGCTCCCGTGACGACCGCCGTACGCCCCCGGAGCTCCACCTAACCCGCTGCGGTCGCCGCGGCACGGCGGAGGCCGAGGTCCAGGATCTCGACCGGATGCGCCACGCCCGCGCGCGAGCGCCTTCTCCGCAGCCCGGCCCCGATCTGCATCATGCAGCCGGGATTCCCGGTCACCACAGTGTCGTACCCTCCCTCCTCGATCTCCCGGAGCTTCGCCTCCAGAATCCGGCCCGAGAGCTCGGGGTGGACGAGGGCATAGAGTCCGGCGCCTCCGCAGCAGCGGCTCGAGGACGGGAGGTTTTCGATGGCGAGACCCCGGACCGCTGACAAAGCCTCCAGGGGCGCCCCCTCATCCCGAAGACCGAAGGAGAGATGGCAGGGGGCGTCGTGGGCGACTGTCGCCCTCAGCTCCGCGTTCAGGGCGGAGCCGCGGGCCACGAGCCGGGTCACATCGCAAGTCGCGGATGCCACGTGCTCGGCGCGCTCGTGCCACTCCACGGAGCTCGCCAGCCAATCCGGATACTCCTTGATGGCCGCGCCGCACCCCGCCGCGTTGACCACGAACCAGCGCGCCCCCGACCGCTCGAAAGCCTCAATGTTGCGCCTC
>JAUWDL010000008.1 GCA_030608825.1 Gemmatimonadales bacterium | reverse complement strand
GCGAGGTCGAGCCGATGCGAGGGGCCTCCATGCTCCCCATGCTCAGGGAGGAGGCCGATCGCGTTCACGAGCCGGACCACGTGATGGGCTGGGAGCTCTTCGGTCGCCGTGCGATGCGCCGGGGTGACTGGAAGCTCGTCTGGACCACCCACCCGTTCGGTCCCGATGATTGGGAGCTGTTCAACCTCGCCGAAGATCCGGCGGAAAACCGAGACCTGTCGGCTCAGTACGCCGGCCGTCGCGGCGAGCTGATCGGGTTGTGGGAGCGGTACGTCGAGGAGGTCGGGCTCCTGCTGCCGAGCGAGCAGATGACGACGTACTGATGGCGAACCCCGTGGCAGACTGAGGGTATAGTGTCGAAGCCCGCGAGTGCATGGATCCGCGCGGGCCAACCGTTCCTGTCGAATATCGAAACTGCAGCCTGAGAGTCTGAAGAGCATGAAAGCGAGATATGTCGTCTTTGCGCTGTGTCTGGCCGGTCTGGCGGGTTGTAGCTCCGACCCCAACGGCCCTGCACTGGGCACGCTGGTTGTCGAGACCGAGGCTAGCGGCGAGAACATCCCGGTATTTTCGACGCTCACTATCGAGGGGCTGGCTCCCGCCCAGATCCTCACGGAGGACGGAACGGAGACCACTCAGCCGCTGCCCGTCGGCGATCGGGAGGTCAGCCTGGCGTACCCAGAGGGGTCCAACTGCCAGGCCCCCGACAATCCGCGCACGGTCGAAATCAGGGAGGGAGAGGTCAACATGACCCTCTTCCAGACCATCTGCTCCTGATCCCGAGGCTGCCGCCGGCGGAGGCCATCCTCGCCGCGCCATCCGGGCGGAGCTCTGAGGGTGAAGAGATCGGCCGGTCCCGCGAGGGTCGGCCGATTCGCGCGTTCAAGTTCGGGAGCGGGACTCTTCGGCTGAGCCTTCTCGCCGGCTGTCACGCGGATGAGCCCGTCGGCCCACGCCTCCTGCGCCACCTGACCGGCTTTCTCGGCCGGCTTCCGGCCGATGATCCCCTCCTGACCGAGTTCGAGTGGTGGGTGATGCCGCACATCAATCCGGACGGGGCACGGCGCAACCGCTCCTGGCAGCGCGCCGGCGCCGACCTCTACGAGCTCTCCGCCTACCTGGCCAGCGTGGTTCGCGAGCTGCCGGGTGACGACATCGAGTTCGGCTTTCCGAGGGAGCCGGAAGATCCCGAGGCTCGGCCCGAAAACCGGGCCGCTCTGGACTGGTGGAAGAGTGCGGCCGGGCCGTTCGCGATGCACGCCTCGTTGCACGGCATGGGTTTCGGGGCGGGCCCCTGGTTCCTGATCGAGCAGGCATGGAGCGAGCGATGCGGGGGCCTGATGGCGAGGTGCGCCGAAGCGACGGAGAGTCTGGGCTACGCACTGCACGATGTAGAGCGGGGCGGAGAGAAAGGCTTCTTTCGGATCGCGCGCGGCTTCTGCACGCGGCCGGACTCCAGGTACATGCGGGCGCATTTCATGAGCCTTGGTGACGAGGCGACCGCTGGCCGCTTCCGGCCCAGCTCGATGGAGGCTGTCCGTGCGCTGGGTGGCGATCCTCTGACGCTGGTGAGCGAGATGCCGCTCTTCATCACCCCTGGTGTCGGCGAGGAGCTCGGCCCGCCGGACCCGGCGGCGATCGCGTGGCGCGAACGGCTCGAGACGTGGCGCGAGCGATTACGGTTTGGAGGGGCGGGGAACGAGGTACGCGCGCACGACACCGAGGCGCGGGCGGTGGAAGCCGAGGCCGCCAAAGCGGGCCTGCGACCGATGCCGGTCCCGGATCAGATGAGGCTCCAGTGGTCCTTCATCTCCGCCGGTCTGGAGCAAGTGGTGCATGAGCTGTCGTGAGCCCGCCTACGTGGAGGGGGCTCCCCTCCCAGAACGGCCCGGCTGCTTAGATCGTGTGGCGCCGCAGCTCGCCCTTTCGGTGGTGGATGCCCCGCAGTGCCTTCTTGTAGGCGATCCGGTCGCCCGACGACAGGGCCGAGTCTCTCTCCGCCTTCAGCTGCGTGATCTCGGCCTTGATCTTCGTCTTGTCGATCCCGACGATCTCGTGGTGGACGTGTGCCTCGATCTCCAGCACGTCGCACAGAGCGGGGAGAAGCTCCTCCTTGTGCATCGTGCTAAAGCCATGAAGCGCCGGGTGATCTCCGAGGTTCTCGGCGATGTCCCTGAGCTGAACGACTGTCTTTCCGTGCAGTTCTTCGTATGAGAATGCCATATCGTCTCTCCGGAGGAAGGTCTTCCGACCCCTCAGATTGGGGAGACCGAACGGGTTGCGCAATTCTCGCGGCGTCGGCGGATGTGGCCTTTTCCGGGGAGCCCTCGAGCAGCAGTTTGTGGGCGCGTAGCACGGAGCCGTCCCGGCGGCTCCAGACTTCCAGAGAGATCAGGTGCCCGCCTGGCGACGATGCGCCGGCGGCAGAAGGAGAAGAGGACGTGAGCAAGCCGCAGCGACAGGTCGTGCGATGGACACGCGAATTCACCCCGACGGCCGCCCGGGCCGTGATCGTCTGCCTCGCTCTGGGAGTATCGGCTGCCGACACGGCGGTGGGGCAGGGGGCTTCCCCGTTCGGGATCGACGTGGATACCGTCCGTGCGGGCCGCTTCGACAACGGGCGGATGTGGACCTTCGAGTACCCGCCCACGGCCTATCTGAGCGAGGCCTACGACTTCGCGCCGGACTCCGCCTGGTTCCGGCGGGCGAGGTTGGGTGCGCTGCGAATACCGAGTTGCTCCGCGTCCTTCGTTTCTCCCGAGGGACTCCTGGCGTCCAACCACCACTGCGCACGAGAGCACGTGTCGGCGGTCAAGCGGGAAGGTGAAACGCTGCTCGACGACGGCTTCCTGGCGAAGACGCTGGAGGATGAGCGGCCGGTAGAGGGGTTCGAGGCCGATCGGCTGGTCGCGATCCGGGACGTGACGGATGAGATCCACGCCGCGATGGACGGCATCGAGTCCGATGCGGAGCGAGCGGCGGCGCGGGAGGCGAAGCTCGAGGAAGTCGAGGCCAGGATCCTGGAGGAGTTCGGAGGAGAGGAGGGCGGCCATGCGGTCGAGATGATCTCCCTTTACAACGGCGGGCGGTACTCGGCCTACATCTTCCGCCGCTACACGGACGTCCGCCTCGTCATGGCTCCCGAGCTCCAGATGGGCCACTTCGGCGGAGATCCGGACAACTTCACCTACCCGCGCTATTCGCTCGACTTCAGTTTTTTCCGCGTCTACGAGGATGGGAAGCCGCTGGATACGAGCGACGCCTTTTTCCCGTGGAGCGAGGATGGCGTGAGCGAGGGCGAGCTCATCTTCGTCGTCGGGAATCCCGGCTCTACGAGCCGCATCCAGACCGTCGCCGAGCTCGAGTTTCGGCGTGACGTCTCCGATCGGGCGGTGCTCGAGTTCATCGATCGCCGAGTCGAGGCGCTGCAGGAGTACTACGAGATGGATCCCGAGACGGCGGAAGAGCTCGACATCCGTAACGACATCTTCAGCCTGCTCAACTCGCAGAAAGCCTACACGGGGATCATCGCCGGCCTCTACGATCCCGTGATCCTGGCGAAGAGACGTCACGCCGAAAGGGATTTCCAGACGGCCCTGGAGGGCGAGCCGACGCTCGCGGCCGAGTACGGCGGTCTGGCCGCGCGGATGGCGGAGATCCAGGCGGACAAGCGGGCGATCGCGCCCGGCTACGGCGCCTTCATGGGCCTTGAATCGCCGGAGTACGGCTCCGCCCCGCTCGTGCGCGCCATCTGGGCGTTCCAGTACCTGATCGCGCAGCAGAGAGAGGCCTCTCCGGATCAGGTCGAGGAGTTCAGGTCCGAGTTGCTGGGTGTCCCCCAACAGCCGGACGAGCTTCAGGAGATTCTGATCGAGGCCCGTCTGAACGATCTCATCGCCAGCTACGGCGAGTCCAATCAGATGGTCGAGCGCCTCCTGGGTGGCCGGACGCCGGAGGGCGCGGCCGCGGTCGTCGTGAATAGCTCGGTGTTGGCGGATTCGGCACGGACGGCCGAGGCCGTCGAGGCTGGTGCGCTCAGCATGAGCGATCCCGCGATCCAGATGTTCGCCGCCATGCTCGGCGAGTTCGCGCCCTTCCAGCAACGCCTGTCCGAGCTCTCGCCGGAGGAGGAGGAGATCACGGTGGCTCTGGGTAGGGCGCGGTTCGAGGTGTACGGCAGCGACGTTCCCCCGGACGCCACCTTCTCGCTCCGGATCGCGGATGGGGTCGTCGCGCCCTACGAGTACAACGGAACGGTCGCGCCCATCTTCACTACCTTCTTCGGCCTCTACGACCACTACTACTCGTATGGCAAGGGTGGGGGCGAGGGCGAGTGGGACCTGCCCGAGCGTTGGATCGATCCACCGGAGTCTTTCGACCTCTCGACTCCGCTGAACTTCGTCAGCACCGCGGACATCGTCGGGGGGAACTCCGGCTCGCCGGTGCTGAACCAGAATCTGGAGGTCGTGGGACTGGCCTTCGACGGAAACATCGAGAGCCTCTCCGGCGAGTATATCTTCCTCACCGAGAGCGCCCGGACGGTGGCCGTCGACTCGCGCGGCATTCTCGAAGCGCTGCGCGTGATCTACGGGGCCGAACGGCTCGTGGAGGAGCTGCGGGCGGGGGCCCGGGCCGGAGCGGCGGCCGGCAGCTGAGGCCCTCGGGGATTGACGGTTCGGAACGCTCCGGTTAGCGTGGAGCGTTCCACATTGAGGTCTGCCGCCTCAGATGGAGTCGTAACTTCAAAGGAAGTCATACCTTAGCCTCAGAGATCGCCTTTGACGCGCTCTGCCCACCGGTCGTTTCCAGTGGTGACGCGGTGCGTCCCGACCGAGATGTTATTGTTTTAGCACCCCTCGTTGATCGAGCCCCAACAGGAGGAAATCACATGCAGTCCCCCAGCAAGTTTGTCCTGCTCGCCGGCGTCCTCGCGATTGCGGGCGCGTGTGCGCAGCAGCCCGACGCGGCCGACGGCGGGGAGCAGCAAGCTCTCGCGTCAGCCGAGATCACCGAGATTCCGATCACGACCGCCAACGAGGCGGCCAGGGTTGATTTTCTGGCCGGCCAGGAGCTGTCGGACGTGGCACGTCCCCAGGAAGCCAACGAGCTCTTCCGTGCCGCCGTGGAGAAGGATCCGACGTTCGCGTACGCCTACCTGAACATCGCGTTCACGGGGCAGACGGCCGGTGAGTTCAACAGCAACGTCGAGAAGGCGATGGAGCACGTCGCCCATGCAAGCGACGGCGAGAGGATGCTCATCCAGGTGGGCGGCGCGTTCACGGACGCGGATAACGACATGGCCCTCGAGATCTCCAAGACGCTCGCGGAGACGTATCCAGCCAGCCCGCGAGCGTGGCTCAACCTGGGCGGCGTCCTCGCCGGACGACAGGAGAACGCGAAGGCGCGCGAGGCCTTCATGAAGGCGCTGGAGCTCGACCCCAACATGTATGCCGCCCATTCCGCGATCGGCTTCGATTACCTGTTCCAGGAGCCGCGGGACTTCGCCAAGGCGAAGGAGCACTTCGAGGACTTCGTGGCGCTGATGCCCGAGGAGGCGAAGGGGTACGAGTTCCTCGGGGACACCTATCGAGCGATGGGTGAGCTCGAGACTGCCAGGGCCTCGTATTCGAGCGCTCTGGAGAAGGATCCGGGGCTCGGCGTGGCGGCCCTGAAGAAGGGCCACATCAACTCCTTCCTCGGAAACTTCGACGAGGCGCGTGCCGATTACGACATCGGGATCGAAAACGCCAGCACGTTCAACAAGGGCAGCTACGCCGTCTACCGCGCGTTCGTGGCGCTCCACGCCGGCGCGCCCGCCGAGGCGATCGCAGAGCTTCTCGCTATCGCCGAGGGAGCCGGCGAGCTCGACGTTCGTGAGGACCAGGAGATCTCGATCCAGACGTTCGCGCTCAACCAGGCGGCGTCGATCGCCCTGCACCACGAGATGTTCGATGGGCTGAAGGAGATTCTCGTGGCGTTGGAGAGCGTTCGGCAGGAGAACATCGAGCTGGTCGGCGATCCCGACTTCACCCGCACCCAGGAAGCCACCCGGCTGTGGTGGAAGGCCCGGGCGGCCGCCTGGATGGGCGAGATCGACGTGGCGAAGGCGACGCTCGAAGAGCACAAGGCGCTCCTGGAGCCCGTGCGCAATCCGACCCGCTTCCAGGGGTACCACCAGATCCTCGGCGAGATCGCCCTCAAGCAGGGAGATTCCGGTGAGGCGGTCACGCAGCTCGAGCAGGCCAACCCGGGCAGCATCTACGTCAAGTATCTGCTCGCGTCGGCCCAGGAGGGCGCAGGCAACGCCGAGGAAGCGAAACGCCTGTTCACCGAGGTGGCGAACTTCAACTTCAACTCCGTCGGCTTCGCCCTCGTGCGGCAGGATGCCATGGCCAAGGCCGGCATGAGCTGATCTCGCTCGAATCAGCGGACGGAGCCGCGTGCTCCCACCCCGGGATGCTCGTGATCCGAGACCGGAGCAGGCCCCGGCGCCGACTGGCGCCGGGGCCTTTTCCTTTCATGTAGGCGTTCACGGGGTTCGGTGCGCAGGCCTTACAAGCACCGCCTATATTGGAAACCGCGAAGCGAAGCAATCTGGAGAGTCGCCGGACCGCTCACCCGCGAAGGAGGTTTTGATGGCCAAGCAGATGCGCTGCGCCGATGTCGTTCCCGGCTGCGATTACACGGCGTGGGCCGAGACCGAAGAGGAGCTGATGGAGCTGGTGGTCGCGCACGCCCGCACCGCTCACGGGATCGAGGAAGTAACTGCGGAAGTGGCGGAGAAGGTACAGGCGGCGATCCAGGACGTTTGAGCTCCGCTCAACCGGCATTCCTCGGGATGGCAGATCGCTCCCGGACGCTCTCCATGAACTCATCGGCCGGCACGGGTCGGCCGGTGTAGAATCCCTGCACGTAGTCACACCCCGCCGACTTCAACCACTCGCACTGGGCCTCCGTTTCGACCTTCTCGGCAATGATCGTCACTCCCAGCGCCTGGCCCATCTGGATGATCGCTTGCGCGAGATTGCGGCTGTCGTAGTTGGTCCCCAGATCGTGCACGAAGAAGCCGTCGAGCTTGATGATGTCGGCCGGGAAGTGCTTGATGTAGGCGAGCGTCGACTGACCCGTGCCGAAATTGTCCAGGGCGATCCGGATTCCCATCTCCCTCAGCTCCTCCAGCCGCCCCGTGACGGCCTCGGGGCTGTTGACGGCGAGTCCTTCGTCGACCTCGAGAACGAGACGGCCGGGTGGTACCGGGGCTTGGTCCAGCAGCTGCTGCAAGAAGCTCGTCGTCTCAGGATCTCGAAGGGTCTGGATCGACTGGTTGACGGAGATCCATTCTGGAAGCTCGCGCTCCTCCCACCGGATCGCCTGGGCGAGGGCCTCCTCGAACACCCACCTGTCCAGCTGGCGGATGACGCCGCCTCGCTCGGCGGTGCGAATGAACTCGCTTTTTTCCAGGAGACCGCGTGACGGGTGATGCCAACGGACCAGGGCCTCGGCCCCGACGAGCTTGCCATCGGCGAGCTTGAAAACCGGTTGGTAGTGGAGCGTGAGCTGCTCTTTCTCGAGGGCCTCGCGAAGCTCTTCCTCCTCGGCGATCTGGTCGGGGACCGACTCATCCAGCGTCGCGGAATAGATCTCGATCGCCGGGTTACCGTCGATCTTGGTGCGGTACATGGCGTGGTCCGCTGCGGCGAGAAGGCTCTCGAAGTCCGCGGCATGATCGGGGTACATGGCCACGCCGATCTGTGCGTCGACGTGAAGCGTTCTGTCCCCCAACTCGAACGGTTCGCTCAGGCTGTTGGAGATACGTTGAGCGACGGCGAGTGCACCTCTCTCTCCGCCCACCTCCGCCAGCAGGCAGGCGAACTCGTCTCCACCGAGCCGGGCTCCTGTGTCGCTGCCTCGGAGGCAGGCACGAATCCGGTTCGCCACCTCGACGAGCACGTCATCGCCGGCTTCATGCCCCAAGGTGTCGTTGATGCGCTTGAAGCGAGCGAGGTCCAGGTAGACGAGGCCAGCCTGGATGCCGTGGCGGTCGGCGAAAGCCAGCGACATGCGGGCCCGCTCTTCCAGGAGTCGCCGGTTGGCCAGATCGGTCAACGGATCGTGGTATGCCATGCGCTCGAGCTCCGTCTCGAGGCGCTTGCGGGCCGTGATGTCCACGATCGTTCCCTCGATGACCGGCTCCATCAGCTCCGGGTCTTCGACGAGGATCGAGTTCTCCAGAACCCAGATCGTGGAGCCGTCCTTTCGGGTGAACTGAACCTCCCGGTTCGCGATCGCCCGGTTTCGCTCGAGGTCTTCACCGAAGCGTCGCCGCTCCGGCAGCGAGGCGTAAAAGTCGGTGATGGATTTCCCTTGCACCTCCAGAGGCGTCTCGTATCCGACGAGGCGCGCGAAGGCGTCGTTCACCTCTAGGATCACCCCGTCCTGCGAGGCGCGGAACACGCCGGCCACGTTGCGCTCGAAGAGCATGCGATACCGGCGCTCGGAGCTCCGAATCGTCTCCCGGGCTCGCTGCTGGCGCGTGACATCCCGGAACGAGATCACGTGCCCGACGAGGTGATCGCCGATCGGCAGCGGCCTCGAGTACCTCTCCACCGTTCTTCGGTCGCGGAATTGGAGGAGCTCTCTCGATTCCCGGTCCGGCTCGCCCGCCTCCCGGTCTGTCATCTCCATCAAGGCTTCGGGCTCCTCGAGCTGCTCCTTGGCGATAGACAACACCGATTCCAGGCCGCCGCTCAGAGCGGATCGCGGGATCTTCCACATCTCCAGGAAGCGCCCGTTGAAGTAGAGGATCCTCCCGTCCAGGTCGGTGCAGAGGATCGCATCCTCCGCGGCGTCGAGTGCAGCCTCGTGCGGCGTACTGCCGGCGCTTCCCGGGTTCGGGGATGAGGGGTGAAGCAGCAGGTGGATTCGACCTTCATCGCCGGCGCAATGAGAGGCGATCGAGATCCCGAATCGTATCTCGCCAGACTCCGTCTGCAGAGGAAGGTCCAAGACCGTGACGGACGCCAAGGCGCCGTTCCGCTCGGACCCGTTGACGTTGGAGAGCGCCGCCTGGAAGACCGGCCGCCAGCAGCGGCCGATCAGTTCGCGGAAGGGATGGCCTTCCAGCTTCCGCAGAGGAGCTCCGAGCGCTGCCTCCGCTGCTCCGTTGGCATGCGCGATGGTTCCATCGGACGCCAGAATGACCAACGGGAGGGGCAGCGCCTCGAAGCCCGGTGCGTCGCTGCCCGAGTGATCGTCTCCGACCTTCGCTTCGGGCGGCCTCCGTGTGTCCGTTCGATTGCCGGTTCTGTCGATCGTCAAGCTATCCTCAACCCTCGCCTATCGTCCTATTCTCCGAGTGCTTATCGCATTCTGCCCGGCCCGGCGGCGAAAAGCTTCCCGATTGCCGAGCCCGGGTACGCGCTTGGGGTCGGACAGGTCTCATAACCGCCTGCCATTATGGATCTTATCCACCCATACGTCTCCGCACGCGCACCCGATTGCCAGATTGAAACGCATGGCGGGTGCCTGCGTGATTTGGAGCGGAGCGCCGGAAGGCTAGGGGTTCGGAGAGGGGTCGCTCGTGTGGATCTCGGCGGCAGCCTCACGCCTGATTCGGCGGTGCACCAGGAGCGCGAAGGAGACGAGCGCGAGGGTGAGCGTGATGGCGATCACGGGGTGCTTCCGATACAGCGCCGCGAGACCCGAACCGGACACCGTGAACAGAATGGAGCCGGGGATGATCCCGACCGCCGTCGTCCAGAAGAAAGTCCATCGACTGAGGGGAGTGAGGCCGGCGGCCCAGTTGATCGCGGTAAAGGCGACCACCGGCGTCAGCCTGAGGAGAAGGAGGCCTGGTGCCCCAGACGCGACGACCACGCGATCGGCGCGCCCGAGCGCCCCGGGTCTGAGAAAGCGCGCCACGAGCGGGCGGCCGAACCGGCGAGAGAGCTCGAAGCTGACCTGGGCGCCGAGCAGCGCGGCGCTCCAGGTGATCATCGTTCCCAGCGCCGGACCGAAGATCATCCCGTTGAGCATGGCCGGGAACTCGGCCGGGAAGGGGACGATCGCGACCCCCATCGTATAGCCATAGGCGAGGATGTAGGCCCACCCGCCGCTACCCTGGATCAGGGTCTCGATTCCGCCCGCCATCTCTCCCATCAGCCACCATCCACTTGGCTGGACGGCCGGTCCACCAGGCGGATCAACCTACCAGGCTCGGCACGATCTCCGCGGCCCTTCCGCGCAAGGATACGTTTGCCGACGTCGTGATCGGCGTAGGCTCCAAGTTGACCTCCACCAACGCGGCCCCGGCCCGAGCGGCCACGGAGGCGATCGAAGCTGCGGGCTGAACAACCCCGCTCGTGCCCACCACGAGGCACGCCTCCGTCTGCTCCGCGAGCTCGAAGCTTCGTCCGAGCACGTGGCTGTCCAGAGGTTCTCCGAACCAAACGACGTCGGGACGAAGGGTATCTCCGCACCGGTCACAGCGGGGCAGAGTGGATTCGGACGAAGCATCGATCGACTCGCGAGACTCTCTTGTGGCTCCGCATCCGGGGCAACGGGTCCGAAAGAGCGAGCCGTGAAGCTCGAGGACGGTGCCCGCATCTCTGGCGGCGGCCACGTGCAGGCCGTCCACGTTCTGCGTGATGAGGTGGACCCCGCTACGGTCGGCCGCCCAGCGTGCGAGTGCCAGGTGCGCTTCGTTCGGCCGGCATGCGGCGACCAGTGCCCTCCTCCATCCGTACCACTCCCACACCAGCCTCGGGTCGCGCGCGAAGGCGGCAGGAGTGGCGAGCTCCTCGGGGCGATGATTCTTCCAAAGTCCTCCGCGACCTCGGAAGGTGGGCACCCCTGAGTCGGCGCTGATTCCCGCACCGGTAAGGACGATGACAGTGGCGGCGGAGTCGAGGGACCGCCGCGCGGTCTGGATGTCATGGGGGGAAACGGAGGCGTTCAACCGGCTCCCAGTGGAGGGGCGAGCATCAGAAGGGCGAGGAGAGCCGCCCTCTCCGGCAGGCTGTCCGCCTCCACATACTCGTGGGCGGCGTGAGACCCCGCACCGACCGGCCCGAGCCCGTCGATCGTTGCCGTGTGCAGGCTCGTCGTGTTTCCGTCGGATCCTCCGCCCACGGCCGTTTCCTCCAGCTCGAGGCCGACGAGTCTACCGGTGCGGCGTGTGACCTCCCACAGGGCACGGTTTCTGGGCGTGCGCTCAAGCGCCTGCCGGAAGTCCCAGTCTTCCATCGCGATCCGGACCCCGGGCGTGACGGGTTCCATCGCCAGAACGGCATCCCGTATCTCCATGGCTTCTGCCTCGTGGTATGCGCGGATGTCCACGTGGGCCACGCTGTCGGCCGCCACCACGTTCGACCGGTTTCCTCCGGAGATGACTCCCACGTTGACGGAGATTCCGCGCTCGGGGTCGTTGAGCGCGTGCAGGCGTTGGACGAGGTGGGCGAGCTCCAGCACCGCGCTCGCCCCCCTTTCGGGCTCGACGCCGGCGTGGGCAGCCACTCCGTGGATTCGGACCTTGAAGTGTCCCACGCCCTTTCGGGCCGTCTTGATCTTCCCGGAAGGACCCTGTGCCGGCTCGAGGATGAGTGCGCGATCGGCGGAGCGCGCCAACCGTTCGATGTGCGACGTCGAGGTCGGGCTTCCGATCTCTTCATCAGAGTTCATGAAGACGAGGGGCGTCACGCTAGGTTCGAGGCCCAGCTCCTCGAGCGCTCTCAGCGCGTAGATGATGAGCACGAGACCGCCCTTCATGTCGTAGACGCCGGGCCCGCTCAGCCGGCCGTTCTCCAGCCGCACGGGCATCGTTCGGAGCGTGTGCATAGGCCAAACGGTGTCGTAGTGGCCGATCAGCAATTGGGTCGGACGGTCGTCGGTGCCGTTCCTGCCGCGGGCGACCAGGTGAGCACCCTGCTCGCCCCCATCGAGACGGTCGACCAGGCAGCCAGCGGCGACCAGCTGTCGGGTCAGGAGGTCCTGCACCTCGGCGTGGACGTCGGGCCGGTCGGTCGGAGATTCGGCGAGCGCAAGTCGGCAAAGCAGATCGACCATCTCGCCCTGCCGCGCCTGCATGAAGGAACGAATGGCGGGAGCGACGTCTGCGGGGGCGGCCTCCGTGGCTTGGCCTCGGCCGCGGGCCCGGTGCCCTCCCGCCTCGTTCTCCCGCATGACGTTCAGGTTCTTCCCAGCTCCAGCCAATCGTCTGCCCGCATTCGCTTGCCGACGTAGAATGGCCCGAACTCCGCGTATCTGGCGCTGGCCTCGTCGTAGCGCATGTCGGTGATGACGTTCTTGAAGTCCAGAGCATCCTGCGCGAACAGCGTGACCCCCCACTCCCAGTCATCGAAGCCGATCGATCCCGAGATGATCTGGTTGATCCGCCCGGCGTAGGCCCGACCGACGAGTCCATGATCGCTCATCATCGCCGCCCGCTCCTGCAGTGGGAGGGAGTACCAGTTCTCGTTCTCACCGCGCCGCTTCGTCATCGGGTAGAAGCAGATGTACGGCATCTCATCGGGCTGCTGGGGGTAGAGCCGCCGCCGCGCGAAGTCCGTGTCCGCCGCCTTTTCCGCCTGTTTCTGCAGATCTTCTCGCCAAGTCGCCATGGCCTCCGGGTCATCCGGCACGGCCTTCCGCTTGGCGAACTCGGCCGTCAGTTGATAGAGCCCGAGCTCCACGACGGAGAGGTAGTCGTACTCCAGCTCCAGGTAGTCGCCCAGCGTGGTCAGCTGCACCTTGCGCTCCGCTTCGGCCAGGAGCTCCAGGGTGGGTCGGAAATGAAGAAGGAGAAAGTCCGCGCCGCCTCCGACGATTCGGTAACAGCGACTCCAGCCATCTTCCAGCGACGACCAGCGTTGGAGCAGGGTGGTGAACTCGGCGCCGATCTCGTTGAGGCGGCGTGCGTCGTGCCGTTTCAGAGCAGGCCACGAGGCCCTGAAGAACTGGTGAAGGACGAACCACCCATCCAGGTTCTTCGCTGCGATCTCGGTTTTCGGCATCCTCTCTCCCATCAGCCGCGGGGGCAGACGAACGGGGCAAGCTCGCCCTCCGTACCCGTTCGGTCAACGCTCGCTCGGTCCGATCCGCCCGTGCACGCTTCGCTTGCCGGCTTGCGGCTCGCGCTTATGTTGTGGGAACGCGTTTCTCGAGCCCAAGGCCGGTGGGTCCGTACCCGCCGCTCCATCCGAACCTGGCCGGAGGTAGGCATGAGGATTCAGGATATCCTCGACTCCAAGGGTGACCGTGTGGTCACGACATCGCCGAACGGCAACGTTACGGACGCCATGGAGGTGCTGAACGAGCACAACATCGGCGCCGTCGTCGTGGTCGAGGGCGATTCGATCAGAGGGATCCTCAGCGAGCGCGATGTCCTCAGGCTCGGCGCCCGGGGTCCCGAGCTTCTCTCCACGACGACGATCCTCGAGACGATGACCCGAGACGTCATCGTGGGTCTGCCCGAAGACGAGATTCACGAGGCGATGGGAGTGATGACCCAGAACCGGATTCGTCACCTTCCGATCGTCAGTGATGGACAGCTGGTGGGCATCGTGTCGATCGGAGAC
>JAUWDL010000263.1 GCA_030608825.1 Gemmatimonadales bacterium | reverse complement strand
TCGGGGGGGATCCGGACAACTTCACCTATCCCCGGTACGCGCTCGACTTCGCGTTCCTTCGGGTCTACGTAGACGGGGTTCCCTACCGGCCCGAGCATCATTTCGGGTGGAGCGAGGCGGGGGTGGAGGAGGGCGACGTCGTTTTCGTGATCGGCAACCCGGGCCAGACCAATCGGCTCCGGACGATCGCGCAGCTGGAGTACCAGCAGCGCGTCCAGGTTCCGGCGCTGCTCGGCTTCCTCGAGAGCCGGCTCGAGGCACTGGACGCGTACCGCACCGCCTTTCCGGCCGAGGCCGAGGCGCTGGGGATCCGCAACCGGATGTTCAGCCTCTCCAACTCGTTCAAGGCTTCCACGGGCCGCCTCGAGGCTCTCGAGGATCCCGGAATCATGGCACGGAAGCGGGACGCGGAGCGGCAGCTGCGCGACTCCCTGAGTGCGGATCCGGAGCTTGCGGCACGGTACGGCGGGCTGTTCGACCGGCTGCAGGAGATCCAGGCGGAGAAGGCCGGTTACGCGGCGGCGTTCGCCGCCTTCCTGACGCAAACCAGCCAACTATACGCCTCGGCAACCATGCGGCGCGCTCTCGCGGCCGACGCTTTGCTCCAGGCGCGGGCGGACGGAGCTCCCCCGGATACCCTGGAGTTGCTCCGGCTGGAGCTGGAGCGCATTGGCGATCATCCCGAGGACCTGGAGAGGCGGCTCCTCGCCGCGCGCTTCGCCGACTTCGAGCGCTACTTCGGCCCGGACCACGAGATCACGACGGCCGCACTCCAGGGCGCGGCGCCCGAGGCTGCGGCCTCCGCACTCCTGGCCGCCTCGGCCCTGAGTGACTCCGCGGCCGCGGCGGCCGCGATCGCGTCCGGCGGACCGAGTCCGGCGGAGGAACCGGCCCTGCGCCTCATCGCCGCCACCCTCCCGGTCACACGGAGATACCGCGCGGAGTACGGGCGCCTTACGGCGGAAGAGGCCGAGTTGGAGGCGGAGCTGGGACGAGCCCGGTTCGCCGTCTACGGCCGGAGCGTGCCGCCGGACGGGACCTTCTCGCCGCGCATCACGGACGGCCGCGTGCGGGGCTACGAGTACAACGGCACCCTGGCGCCGCCGTATACGACCTTTTACGGGCTGTACGACCGGCACATCAGCAACCCGGGCAACGTCGAATGGGCGCTTCCCCCCCGCTGGCGCGAACCGCCGCCGGGTCTGGATCTGGGCACGCCGCTCAACTTCGTCTCGACGGCGGACACGTACGGCGGGAACTCGGGCTCACCCGCCGTCACGGCGGACCAGGCGCTCGTCGGTCTGAACTTCGACCGGAACATCGAGGGCCTATCGCGCGACTTCATCTACCTGCCGGAGCGAGGGCGGAACGTCATGGTCGATGTCCGGGCGATCCGTGCGGCGCTCGATGAGGTCTACGATGCGGATCGAATCGTCCAGGAGCTCCTGACCGGAAGGCTGTTCGAGACGGAAGCGGAGGCCGACGCCGCGGCGGACTCAAGCTAGTTCTCCCCCTTCCAGCCGGGCCAGGCGTCCTGCAGCGTCGTGCGCGGACCGCGGCCGACGTGGATCGTCAGGTCCCGCTGCTCGTTGACCGCGTAGGGGTGCGTGACGTGGCCGGCCGCCATCACGCTCTCGAAGTAGTCCGTCAGATCTTCTTCCGCGAAGCCGTGCAGGATCATCACTTCGCCCGGCAGCTCCCCGGGACCGAAGAACCAGTAGGAGCCCACGAAAGCTCTCGCCTTCGGAAGACCGTACCCGGGTCCGTAGACGTCGATGGCTCCGGCCTCCCCGTAATTCGACGCCAGGATCACGGTTCGGCGTTTGTCCGCGGGCGGAAGGGCGTCGTAGACGCGAGCTATCTCCCGGACCTGCTCCTTCCAGTTCAACATGTCCGCGTAGTCCTGGGGAATCCGCTCCTGCGCCCCCACGTTGGTGACGGCCGTGCTCTGGAGGCCAACCGCGACCAGGTAACGCTCCATCGCCTCCGGCTTCAGGACGGGCAGGCCCAGCGGGAGCAGCACGATCAGGTAGGCGGCCATGATCCCGACGATCCCCCAGCGGGCGACCGGCCTCCACCGCGGCGCCTTGATCCCCGCTATCATCACCGAACCCGCACCGAAGAGAACGGGATAAACGGGGCCCGCGTAATAGCTCTTCCCGTGCAGGAGGATCAGGGTTACGAACGCGATGATCGCCGTCCATCCGGCGAGGCGATATCGGCGTCCGAGCCGGCCGAAGCCGAGGCCCGCGGCCCCCACCACGGCGATCGCGAACCCGGCCAACATGCGCGGCTGGTCCAGGAGGAACGCGCCCGCGGACACCCGGGCCAGCTGGGCGCTCCGAAGGTCCTCCATCTGCGTCAGCACTGGAAAGCCCAGGTTGATCTGTCCGATGATCGAAGGGCTCCCGATCACGAATGCCAGGATGCCGGCGGCCCATGGCCAGGGCGTGGCCAACCAGCGCCGCTCTCTCGTCACGATGAGGGCGACGAGCGTAGCGAATCCGAAGACCAGCAGGCTGAACTTGGCCAACAGCCCGAATCCCGCGGCCGCGCCGAAGGCGAGCCACCAGCGCGGATCGCGGGTGGTGCCTAGGCGGAGGAGAGCAAAGAGGGCAAGGCTCCAGAAGAGCTGGTCGATGACCACGGGCTGAAAGAGATTCCCCGACCTCAGGAACAGGGTGCTCGCCAGCACGGAGAAGGCCGCGAGCCCCTGGGCGAAGCGACCGCCGCCGAGCTCTCTGGCCGCGAGCGCGGCGATCAGCAGCAGTGCCGTGCTCATGAGCGCCGGGGGCAGGCGGAGCGCCACGAGAGAATCTCCGAGAAGAAACCGGGTGGTCTCGGAGAGCATCGCGATGAACGGCGGAAAGTCCATGTGCCACAGCCGCAGGTGCTCCCCCATGGCCATGTAGAGGAACTCGTCCCGGTGGAACTCGTAGGGTCCGAACAGGTTGGTGCCGGCATGGAGGAGGAGCTTCGCGGCCGCGAGTGGGCCGACTAACCCCCACGCGATCGCCGGTCGAGGCTCTCCGCCCTCCCGCGAGCTACTTGGCGTGTCCGGCGATGTGCTCTCCGACGAGGATCTTGCTGATCTCCTCGAGCTGGATCTGGTTGGTGCCCTCGTAGATCTGGGTGATCTTCGCGTCCCGCATGAACTTCTCGATCGGGTAGTCCCGCATGTAACCGGACCCTCCGAACACCTGCACGGCGTCGGTCGTCACCTGCATGGCCACATCCGATGCGAAGAGCTTGGACATCGCTGAATAGATGGTGGGACGGCTCCTCGGGTTGGAATCAATGTAACGGGCCGTCGCGTAGACCAGGGCGCGGGCCGCCTCCACCTTCGTGGCCATGTCGGCCAGCAGGAACCGGAGGCCCTGA
>JAUWDL010000304.1 GCA_030608825.1 Gemmatimonadales bacterium | reverse complement strand
AACGGGGGGCGTTTCTTCCGGTGGGTGGGGGGGGGCGAGGGGCGCCGCCTGCAGCTCCGCCGGGCGGCTCTGCCTGGCAGCGCCCTCTCGCATCGTGTATCCCGCTTTCAACTCACCTGGCAGGCGCCCGAGGTGGTAGCTGAAGGTCGGCCACCACGCCGGCATGATCGGACGGCCACAGACCGCTCGGCGTTCGGTCCGACTTCCGGGCTCCGACCAGCTCCGCGTGGGCCGAGCCACGAACGCCCGGCTCGAACAGCTGGAAGCCTCTCAGAAAGACGAGGTCGAATCGCTTCTCGAGGGTCGAGACCGGGCTCGTAAGGCTCGGGTCCTGACAGCAGGTGTCGCCGTCACCTTTGGGTGCCCAGGAGTCCTGGAAGCCCGCCTCCAGGAACGAGCGGGCCGCCGGTGTGGGGGTTCCGTCAGGCGAGGAGTTGAGATCCCCAACGAGCACCGTCGGCGCGGTTTCGGCGCTCAGGATTCCCAGCAGCTCGGCTGCCTGAGCCACCTGTACTTCGGACGAGAAATCGGCAGGTTCGAGGTGGGTGTTCACGAAGCGGAACGTGAAGCCTCGGACGGTTGCTCGAATCGAGGTCCAACCGCGTTCGAGCTCGAGAGACTGCCCGGCGACCTCCACCGGCAGGTTGACGGCGTAGTTCGACCCGGTTGCCTCCGAGTATGCCACATCGGAGCGGACGAGTATCACGTCGTAGTCGGTGAGCCGGATGTCCGCGAACGGCAGAGCGCCCGCTGGCGGATAGTACATCGGCACCTCGGCGTCGAAGTTCTCCACGCTGGATGCCGCTTCGTAGTCGAGCCCCTTCGCCTCGAGCGCGTCCAGGAGGATCGCGAGGAAGTCGATCACCGGCTCGGTGGCCGGGGCCGATCCTCCGACGATCGCGTCGCTCGGCGACTGCAGCCGGAAGAGCGATACCTCCTGGAGTCCGATGACATGAGGCCGGTTGTCGGCCACCTCCTCGGCGATCGCGGCGGCGCGCTCGGTGAAGTCGGTCGCGAGGATCTTCCCGAAGAGTTCCGCGGCCTTGAAGGGCAGCTCGGCGAGGGGGAGATCGGGGCTGAAGATCTCTTCGATCGCAGCTCCGACGAAGAGGTTCCGGGTCATCATCGTGACTCGGGTGGGCTGGCCCGGCTCCGCCCTGCTCGCCGATGCTCGAGCATCCGGCTCCAGTGGTGAGATGCCGTCGCATGCCGACGCGAAGAAGGCGGTGGCCGCCATCAGGAACACGATCGACGTCCACGTCGAACTGATATTGCCGTAAGTAGACATGAGGTCACCCTCCGGGTTGGTATCTGGCGACCAGGCCTGCAGCGATGCGCTCGGCGTTCGCCAGAATCGTGAGACTGGAGTTCACGGCGAGGGATCCGGGGACGGCGGCTCCGTCGGAGACGTAGAGTCCGGGATAGCCGAACACCCGGCCCTGGGCGTCCACGGCTCCGTGCTCCGCCGAGCCGGCCATCCGGCAGGAGCCTACCTGATGAGCGGTCGAGAAAAAAAGGTCTTCGTGGGGCGCTCCCTCACCGTCGAGGAACTGAGCTTCGATAGGACGGCACCCGTTGCGAGAGAGAATGGAGTGAAGGAGCTCCCTCGTGGACCGATAGTATGAGCGGATGCCATCCGTGAGTTCCAGCCGTGGCAGGACCTTGCCCTTGTGGAGCACGAGCTCTGCCGTTGGCGGCGTGAGGCCGAGAGCCAGCAGGGCGATGACGCGTCTGCGAAAGCTCTTCATGAGCTCCACGTTCGCTTCGCCCCAATGGGTCGGGCTCCGTCCGTCGCCCTCCAGCCTCAGCCGGGCCGCCGCCACGGCCTGAAGCGGGAGAGGCTTCACGGGTGCGATCGTGATCCCGTGAGACTCGAGGAACTCGTAGCTGATGACGCCGGGATGCGAGATGCCGCTGAACATGTCGCCTTCCGGCAGGTCGTCCGGCAGCAGGCCGGCCACCTTGATGCTGCCGTTGAACGAGATGTTCCGTCCCACCTGATCGCTGAGCGACGGCAGGTTCTTGCGTGAGCGCAGAAGGAGAGCTGCCGTACCGACCGTGCCGGCCGCCAGGATGAGGACGCGCGCTCTGAAGAGCGCCGTGGATCCGTCGCTGCGACGGCAGGCCACCTCGTAGCGGAGCGGGATGCGCGACAGCTTGCCGGTGTCGGCCCGTCGATGGGGGCCATCGGAGAGACGGATCTCGAGGGCCTCTACGCCGGTGAGCACCGAGGCTCCGGCGTCTTCGGCCTCCGGCAGGTAGTTCATGTGGAGCGACTGCTTCGCCCCGTAGACGCAGCCCGTCACGCAGTATCCGGCGCCGACGCAGCCCGAGACGGCGTATCGGCACCGGTCGCACGAGTACCCGAGGTTCTTCATCAGAAGCGCGAAGACCAGGCCAGTCTTGGGGATCCTCTCCCAATCGAATTGCTGTACCAGCAGCATCTCTTCGGCGAGCTCGTAGTAGGGGTCGAGCGCCTCGCGATTGACGCCCTCGGGCCAGAGAGGCCGTCCCGAGTCGTCCACCTGATCGAACGCGAGGGATGGGGCCCGGAGGGACACCATCTCGTAGAAGCCGGAGCCTCCGCCGAGGCCCTCCGCGTACGTGAAGCCGACGTTCTCTCCGGTGAGCCCCTTCAGGTACGTCATCAGGTACTTCGGGTCCTGCGTTTGCTTGAAGTCGAACGGGCTCAGGTGAGGTCCCTTCTCCAGAACCGTCACATCGAACCCGGCACGACTCATCCGAAGCGCGGGGGCCGCGGCTCCGAAGCCGCTTCCGATGATCAGTACGTCTCGATCGATGCTCTTCATCTCTCCTCCTTCGCCTGTCAGGCGTAGTTGCCATCCGGAGTGAGGTAGGCGTCGAAGTAGCCTTCGGGATTCGGGTAGGTTTGCTCGGCGAGCGGAAGAAGCCTCGAGGCACCGTCGAAGTCGATGAGCTCGCAGCCGGCGCCATCATCGTAGACCCCGGCGTAGAAGGAGATCTGTGCGAGGAAGATTCCGCCCTCGTAAAGCCGCCTCGTGGTTTTGTCGGCGTCTAGCGCGTCCTGTATGACCCGGACCCGTGCCTCGGTC
>JAUWDL010000354.1 GCA_030608825.1 Gemmatimonadales bacterium | reverse complement strand
AGTTCTCGATGCTGATGGTGCCCGCATACCCGACCGAGACCCTGAACACCGCCGTTCGACAGGATTGGGTGCCGGTCCTGGCCCATCCTGAGCGCTACGCCGGCATCGAGGCGCGGTACGGCTTGATCCAGACGTGGCGCGATGCGGGCGTGGTGATGTGTGTGAACGCCGCCAGCCTCTGGGGGCGATACGGTCGGGAGGCCGAGTGGGCGGCGCGGCGGATGCTGGCCGACGGGGCGGTCGACATCATTGCATCGGACCATCACGCGAGGCCCGGACGCTCCGAGACGGTGCGGCAGGCCTGGGATCGGCTGCTGGAGGTCGGACACGATGAAGCCGCGGTTCTTCTCTTGAGCGAGAATCCAAAGGCGATCCTGGACGGGCAGGACCCGGTGCCCGTGCCGCCGATTCATCTCGGGGAAGGATGGATGGAGCGGCTGAAGCGGATCGTAGGACGGTCCCGGTGAGTCGCCGGGACCGCTGGTTGCTGCCCGGCATAGCGGGTGGACGGGCGCTCGTCACCGGCGGATCGCGCGGCATCGGGCGCGCCGTTGTGCGGATGCTGGCCTCGATGGGCGCCTCCGTCGGCATCGCCTACCACGCCGCGGAGAGTGCCGCCAAGGAGGCCTTGGACGAGGCCAATGAGGCTTCGCCAGGAGAGCCGGCGTCCGGGGTCGGCCGGCCGGCCACGTTCTGGACTCACCAGGGCGACGTGTCGCGCGAAGCGGACGTGGAGAGCCTCTTCGACCGCGTCAGAGCGGAGTTAGGCGGGCTCGACTTCTTCGTCGGCAACGCGGGCGTCTGGAACGAGATCGAGATGCCGCTTGAGCGCCTGGCCTCGAAGGAGTGGCGAGCCATGATCGAGGCGAACCTCACGTCCATCTACCTGACGACCCGCCAGGCGATCTCGTGCATGGAGCGGGGCGGACGTGTCGTTCTCCTCTCCTCGACGGCGGGCCAGCGCGGAGAGGCTGGCCATAGCCACTACGCGGCCAGCAAGGGCGCGATCATCTCGTTCTGCAAGTCGCTGGCGACGGAGTTGGGTCCGCGCGGGATCACGGTCAATGTCGTCGCTCCGGGTTGGGTCGACACGGGGATGAGCGCCTCGGTGCTCCGCGCGCCCGGGGCCGAGCGAGTGGCGGCCGAAATCCCGCTCGGCCGGGTCGCCTCGGCGGAAGATGTCGCCGGGCCGACCTGTTTTCTGCTCTCGGACCTCGCCCGGCACGTCACCGGCGAGGTTCTGAACGTCAACGGCGGTAGCGTGCTGTGCGGCTGATCGACTCCGGATCGCGCTCCGGGACCGGGCCGCCCGCCCTGGCGCGTTCGCGCTTCCGGGGTGCGCGCCGGTGAGCGAGCGGCCCAGGTTCGCCCCGCCCGCGGACGTGCTCGAGATCGCCGACACGCTCGAGAGCCGGGGTTTCCAGGCCTGGGCGGTGGGCGGCGCGATCCGCGACGAGCTTCTCGGGCACGCCCGCGAAGACTGGGATCTGGCCACGGATGCGCGGCCGGATGAGGTACGGCGCGTGTTCCCCCGCACCGTACCCCTCGGCATCGAGCACGGGACCGTGGGAGTCCTCGGAGAGACGGGGACGATGTTCGAGATCACCACATTCCGGCGCGACATCGCAACGGATGGAAGACACGCGGTCGTCGAGTACGCGGACTCCATCGATAAGGATCTCGCGCGCCGCGACTTCACGATCAACGCGATGGCGTGGCGTCCGGCCAACGACGAGTTCGTCGACCCGTGGGAGGGGCGGGCTGATCTGGAGCGGCGTCTTCTTCGCGCAGTGGGCGATCCGGCGCAGCGGGTCGCCGAGGACTACCTCCGCGTCCTCAGGGGCCTCCGCTTCGCCGGCAGGTTCCAGCTGACGATCGATTCCGACACGCTGTCGGCTCTTCAGGACGGGGTGGACGGGACCGCGACGCTCTCCGCCGAGCGCGTTCGAGAGGAGCTCGACAAGGTGCTCGCCAGCCGGCTGCCCTCTGCGTCCCTCGGCTTGTACGCGCGGCTGGGCGTGCTCGAGATATGGTACCAGGAGCTGGCCGAGGCACGAGAGAAAGCCGCTTGGGAGCGGAGCCTGGCGGCGGTGGATGAGATCGATGTCGACAGGGCCGACGGCCGCCTTCTCAGGCTCGCCCGCCTGCTGCTCGCGCCGTTCGTGGCTGCCGATCCGCTCGACGCGGGGGAGGATGCCGAAGCGGCGGGGGAGGTTCGAGCGGAAGTCGGGCACGCGGTGCTTGCCCGGCTGCGATACTCGAACGCCGACCGGCAGGCCGTCTCCCATCTGCTTCGTCACTATCAGCCGCTCGTAAGCCCGATCGATTCGGCGGCTCGGATTCGAGAGTGGCTCTCCGTCGTCGACGCCGATCCGGCGCGGCAGCTCTTCGAGCTCCATCTCGCGTACGCGAGAGCAGCAGACGACGAAGAGACGACCAGGTATCTCGAGCACACTCTTGAGCGGGTGGAGGATGAGCTCGTCGCCGGCCCTCCGTTGAGGGTGACCGATCTGGCGATCGGGGGCTGCGATCTATTGGCGTTGGGGGTCAAGCAGGGGCCGCTGGTGGGCCTGCTGCTCGATGAGCTTCATGCAAGGGTGCTCGAGGATCCGGAGCTCAATGATCCTGACGTGCTCACCGAGATGGCACGGGAGCTCATCGAAGTGGGTGGCCTCGGAGAGCTCCGTCCCCCGGACGACTCCCCGGACGACGGGAGGGAGCAGGCCGGTGGGGAGGAGGCCGGATGACGCGCGAGC
>JAUWDL010000160.1 GCA_030608825.1 Gemmatimonadales bacterium | reverse complement strand
CCTGGAGCGTGATCCTTCGTCTCTATGGGCCGCTTGAGGCCTGGTACGACAAGACCTGGCGGCCTGGTGAGATTGAATTGGTGAAGTGATCTCAATGCATAATCTGGAGGGATTACCGATGAGTCCCCAGTGAGGAGCGGCACTCAAAATCCCGGTGGGAGCAATCCCTTGAGGGTTCGAGTCACTCCTCCGACATGCACTTACGGGATCGAGCTTGACGGCTCGATCCCGTTTCTGTGCAGTTTCTGTGTAGTAGATGCAGCCAATCCGGCCCTGTGTCCACGGCCCCCAGCCCAAATCAGTCAGTGTTTCCTCAGGGCTTCCATCTCCTCAACGGCCAATGAGCGCTATCGCATGGAAAGTCTTACGCGGGGAACCCTCGCCAGTAGGGCTCCCCGCGCTCAAGGGACGTCGATGAGGGGCTCGAAACCCTCGCTCAGGGAAGAGCGGCGATCCAGGCGCCGTCCTCCAACCACTTCTTACGCAGCTGCTCGAGGATCCCCGTCTTCTCGAACGCGTCGAGATAGTTGTCCATGAGGTTGTGGAGCATCGGATCGTTGCCCGGCATCGCGATGCCGATGGGCTCGATGGTGAGCGGCTCCCGCAGCGTGGCCAGACCCTCGTTCGGGAAGCGCATCAGAGAAAGCAAGCAGATCGGCATGTCCGCCACGAGCGCGTCGATCGCTCCCGCCATGAGCATCTTCACGGCCTCGTCGTAGTCCGATACCGTGATCAGCTGCGCGTTGGGCGTGTACCTCTCGGCGAACTCCTGACTCGTCGAGTTCGACAGAGCGGCCAGCCGGATCTCGGGCGTGTTGAGGTCCTCCGTGTTGCTCGCGGCGGCCAGGGTCGTGGATTTCGTCAGGATCGACTTGCCCGAGAGCATGTACGGCCCCACGAACGCCGACGTTTGCGCCCGCCGGGGCGTGATCGCCATGCCGGACATCACCATGTCAACCGCCCCCTCGTCCATCGCGCCGAGCAGCTCGCCGAACGGGCGGTTCACGATCTCGAGCTCCACGCCCATCGCCCCGGCGATCAGGTTGGCGAGGTCCACCTCGAGGCCGAGCATCTGGCCGCCGCGTCCGCGCACGTTGAACGGAGGCTGGGTGGCCGACATGCCCACGCGAAGTGTCCCGCTCTGGACGATGCGGTCCAGGACCGGCGACTCCTGCGCCTCGACCGTGGTGCTCACCGCCAGCAGGCTGGTCCCGAGCGCCAGGCCCAGGACGAGGTTCCGTAGTCTAGACAATTCTATCTCCTTTGCTTGTTGAGTTCCCTTGCGTGCGTGCAGTTTGGCGCCGAACAAACGCGGGCGCCACCGCACGCCACCGCACTCGACCGCAACGACCCGGTCCAGAACCCGAACCGCGCTGCCGGGAGAATCCGGTTCAGAACCCGAACCGCGCTCCGAGCTCGATGAACCACTCGTTCCTCTTCACGCTCTCGGTGCCCACTTCGAAGATGTTCCCCAAGCCGAAATCGTAGCCTACATCGAATGACAAGACCACGAGGTCGAAGCCCAATCCGGCTCGACCCGACCACAACGTGCCCTTCAGGCCCTCCTTGACGACGCCCAGATCGTTGTCCGAGACGCTCGTCGGGAAGGACGGCGCGACCCCGCCGAAGAGCCGGAGGGCCAGCGGCCGCGTCTTGATGAGCTTGAAGCCGATGGCGACCGGAACGCTTACATCCTGGATTCGAAGATCGTCGGTCGTGCCTCCACCAGCCGGGATCGTGACGTCCGCCCCGGCCGTAGACCAGAAGAAGCCCGCTTCGACGTAGAGGCGGCTACCGGCGCGGATCTTCCCTCCGGCCTTGAACCCGATCCCGGTGTCAGAATCGAGGCCATCTCCCGAGTAGTTGACGAAGGTGATGCCGAGCTGCGGAACGATCAGCTCCACGACCTGGGCCGATGCCGAAGCCCCCCAGGCGAGGGTGAACGACCCGACCAGCAAGAGCGTGCGTGTGCGTAGCATCCCCATCCCCCCCTCTACTCGTTCGCGGGCGCCGTCGAGCCCGGCAGTTTTCCGTCGGCCGGATCCTATCGCCGGCACCGCCCCGCAATCAAATGCGCCGAAATACGGGAGCGGCGCGGGAGCCACCCGACACGCCGGGTTGCAAAGCGAATCCGACATCGCTACTGCGTGAGCAGCGCACGACAACCGACCTGCACCCGAAGGGATGAACTCAAATGTGTCGATGGCTCGCATACTCGGGAGAATCGATCCACCTGGAGGAGTTGCTGCTCAAGCCGGAGAGGTCCCTGATCGAGCAGAGCCTCCAGGCCCGGAGCGGCACGACCACGAACGGAGATGGATTCGGCGTGGGCTGGTACGGGGACGCGGAGACACCGGGGCTCTTCAAGTCGGTGAGGCCGGCCTGGAACGACGCGAACCTCCTCAGCATCTCGGCCCACCTCTCTTCTCCGCTCTTCGTGGCTCACGTGAGGGCGACGACCGGAACCACCATCCAGCGCAGCAACTGCCACCCCTTCCAACACGGCTCGTGGCTTTTCATGCACAACGGCGAGATCCGCGGTTTCCGCGACATCAAGCGCGAGATCGTGATGGAGGTCGAGCCCGCCCTCTTCCCCGAGATCGAGGGGACGACGGATTCCGAGATCATGTTCTACCTGGCCTGGACGTTCGGGCTGGAGTCCGATCCGGTGGGAGCGATGGAGCGGACGGTGGGTCTCGTGGAGGCGATCGGAGAGCGGCACGGGGTCGAGCATCCCGTGCAGATGACCGTGGGCATCACCGATGGTCGGCGCATATACGCGTTTCGCTACTCCTCGGAGGCGAAGTCGTACACGCTGTATCACAGCATGAGCATGGAGGCCCTGCACGAGCTGGAGCCCGCGACCCGGCGTTTCTCCGACGACGCTCGCGTCGTCGTCTCCGAGCCGCTGACGGATCTGTCGGACTACTGGGTTCAGATCCCCGAGAGCACGGCGGTGCTGGTGGAAGGCGGAGACGTGGAGATGGTGCCGTTCGTCCCGGCTGCGCCTGCCTGACTGCTCTTCGCCACGAGGCTCCTATGCGCGCACCACGCGCGTGGCGAAGATCTTGTCGTGCCAGGCCTCACCCTTCGCGTCGAACGCGGCCCAGATGAAGCCCAGGCCGAAGAAGAAACCGCTCACCAGGTAGCCGAGCGTGCCGCGCAGGCCGGCGCGCAGGAAGGAGATCCTCCCACCTCCGTTGTCGTCCACCCGGATCTCGAGCAGCTTCATGCCGACCGATTGCCCGCTGCTGCTCCACAGGTAGCCGAAGTAGATGAACTGAAGCAGTATGAGGATGGGAAACATGACGAGGAAGGCCAGGCCGGTGAGCACTCCCAGGACGCTGCTCTCGGTCGCCGAGGCAAGCCCCGCCATCATGCCGAAGGGGATCAGGAACACCCAGGCGAGGACGACCAGCGCGACCTCGTCGATGAGATAGGCGATGAAACGGGAACTGAAGCTGGCGTTGTCCATGAGCTACCCCCCCTTTTTCCGTGTCGCTGCGCCGGGAAAGACCCCGAGTCGTGAGCAGGATCTCTGAGGATGCGTGAGCGGCGCCCCATCCTGCCAGTGCTGCTATGGATTCTGTGGGCGTCCTCCCCCGCCGGAGCCGCGGGCCAGGAGACGCCTCCGCCGGACCCGATCGACATCGTGGACCGAAGCCTCCCGATTCCGGACGGCTTCCAGCAGGACAACGTCGCGCAGCAGCGTGCCTCGCTCCTCGGGATCCGGCCCACCTTCACGATCCGCTCGTGGGAGACGAACGCGTGGGGTCTGCGGGCCCGTCTCGCCATTCAGTTCGCCGGGCTGGACTTCCGTTCCGACGACGGCGTTGATCTGGAGAAGGTGTCGCTCGGCGCGATCGTGCCCGGCATCGAGTTCGTCTTCCCCACCGGCCGTCGCTCGCTCTTCCGTCCGTTCCTGGACGTCGGCGTCGGCTCGAGCACCGGGCTCGACAATCCCGCGCTCATCGCGGCCGTCGGCGCCCAACAGGAGTTCGTGTTTCCCGCCGGCCGCTTCGAGTTGAGTCTGGAGCCGAAGCTCGAATACACGAGGGCGTTCGTGAGCGGGGCCAGAGACGATGACTACGGAGCCCTCAGCGCCTACACCGACGCGCGGCATCCACTCCCGTTCCGGATAGGCGGGCGGCGACCCGAGCTCGGGGTCTACTTCAAGGGGAGTTACCTCTTCTCACCACTGGACTTCAGATCTCTGGACGGCGAAGGAAAGTCGGTGGACTACGAGTTTCAGGTCGGCGCGCTGTTCACCTTCAAGAAGCCGCCGAAGCTCTGGTTCATCCCGGTGCCGATGATCGGCTTCGGCTACGCGTTCGGCGACGACTGGAGCGGGATTCGCATCCGGGTAGGAGGTGACCGCCTTCTCCGGCTTCCGCCGGAGGGCGGCGAGCCGGCTCCGGGCAGCCAGTAGGCTTCCGGGCGGCCAGTAAGCTCGGGGCGGCGAGTAGGCTCCGGGCGGTACTCAGCCCGTCGCTTCGAGGTTCAGAGGATAACCTTCGCGAATGAGGCTCTCCGCCTCCGGAGGACCGACCGGGGCGGAGAAGTAGAAACCCTGTGCTTGCACGCAGCCCGTGGCGCGCAGCTGCACGAACTGCTGCCTCGTCTCGATCCCCTCC